>DAOTWL010000147.1:0-3351 GCA_034435875.1 Anaerolineae bacterium | reverse complement strand
CTCTGGTTCCTGTGATGCTGGCGTTCATCGGATTGGGAACGGAGATTGCCCTGGAATTCCTTTCGGGCCGGTGGCGGCTCTTCGGGCACCTTAAACCGCTTATGGGAGTTCTTTTCTTGCTGTTCTTGCTGTTTCCCCAGGGGCGCGACCTGTGGCGGCTGGCGCACCATCCCGACCCGCGTGCCCAGATTTATCGAGACGTCGGGCTCTGGCTGGCAGAAAACACGCCACCGGAGGCCAGCGTGGGCACGCTGGAGGTGGGGATTATCGGTTACTATGCCCGTCGCCGGATGATAGATTTTGCCGGGCTCATCCAGCCCGATGTGGCGTTGCAAATGCGGTACGAAAGCACATATGAGGACACCGCTCTTTGGGCTGTCGGTCAGTATCACCCCGATTTCCTTGTGTTGAATCCCGCGTGGTTCCCCCGGCTGATGGAACAAATGGTGAACCCCTTCTGCCAGTCGCTGAAGCATTTCTCTCGCCTCGAGTATCCCGGAGAACTGGTGGTATACCGGTGCGAATGGTGAATGTGCCAGCACCCTTGCCATCTCCTCCAATCAACACCATGCCCGAACAAATCCACGCGCTGGCTCAACACTTGGCCGACGCTGAGCAGGTTCTCCTGGCCTCCCTCTTCGGCTCCCAGGCCGAAGGAACCGCCGGCCCCCGGAGCGATTCCGACCTCGGCCTGCTGGTCCGCTCCCCCTCCCTGGAACTCTGGCCGGTTGCCCTCCGGGATTGGAACCCTTCCGGAAACGGGTCGGGTAGATGTGGTCTTCCTGGACCGGGCGCCGGTGAAACTGGCCTGCGCGGTTATCGCTCAGAGGCATCTTCTGGATGAGGGGTCGGTGGCAAGGGGTGGAGTTGGAGGCAACCGATGAGCTTTTATGCGGATTATCTGGCCATTCTCCGTCACCGATGGGAGGGAATCCTGAGGGGTGAAGGAAGTGATACCGGGATTCAAATGAACCATCCCAACCGGCATTGACCGGCATTTCTGCTGCTTGCCACCTCCCCTTCGGTGACCCGGGTTCGCCGGGTTGCTGAGGAAGCAACCCGGCGAACCCCCAATGCCCCTGGCGCGACTCGAACGCGCGACCAAGAACTTAGGAGGTTCCTGCTCTATCCTTCTGAGCTACAGGGGCCTGGTTCTTAAATTATAACCCAACTTCGGCGAGAGGGCAAAATCGCGCTACCTGAGGTTCAGACATAAGTTGGGGCATCCGCTTTCTTTCGTGCCCTCATCCCACCCCCTTGCCCCCGCCCCTCGCCCTCTCGGCTGGGGCCTCGGGGTGACAATCTCGGGCGACCCTCGGCATGGCCCTCCCACTCGCCTTCGGCCACGCCGCGAGCGGCGTCTCGGGCGAGCCCCACGAGGCGAGGTCTCTCGGGCCGTGGCCTTCGGCGTGGCCCTTGCCGCGTGGCGGCGGCCAGAAGCCGCCGCCGCAAAAACCCTCCCCATCCCCCCCTCACAAGTGTAGGTTTTTTTGCCATTCTGTTCCGGGCGGGTGATGGACTTCTTTTTGCCCCTTACCCCCTCCCGTTTCGGGGGAGAAGGGGCATCTCGCTCCCAGAAGGCCACCGCCTGAATAATTTGTTAAACTGCAATACGTCCGGGCGGGTTTGTCCCAAAGTGTCGGGTAGCCAGAAGATGATACAGAAAACGTACCCCATCTGCAACTTGAATCGCCGTACATCACAACGGGCGGCGATTTACCCCCACGCTGGGCCTGATCATCGGCGGGCTGGCCATGGCTGTGACCTTTTTCCTCCCCCACCGGCCGACGTTCTGGGTCTACCCCATCGCCATCATCGCCGGTATCGGCTTCTCGGCCCAATGGGTCTTCCCCTGAGCAATGGTGCCCGACGTGGTGGAGATTGACCGGCTCTCCACCGGGGAGTACCGGGGAGGGATGTACTACGGCGTCTGGGGATTGGCGACCAAACTCTCCGATGCGCTGGGACTGGTCGCGGCTGGCTGGGCGTTGCAACCTCTCCGGCTATGTGCCCAACGTGGAGCAGACGGCCCGAACCCTGCCGGGCATCCGGCCGTTCTTCGGCCCCATCCCCCTGCTGTTCCTCGCGCTGACGGTACCGCTGCTACTCTGGTACCCCATCACCCGGGCCTCCCACGCCCGATTGCTGGCCCAACTGGAAAGGATGAAACGGCGGGGACTGACTGGAGCCTACGCGCGCGGGCTCTATTTTGCCTGCGGGGTCCGGTGGCCTCAGAGCCGTCCCCTGATCGGGATTGCCAACTCCTGGAACGAGATGGTCCCCGGACGCGTTCATCAACATGATGGGCACTGCCAACACGATGTGCGTGGTGCTGGAGGCAGCGGGGCTCAGCCTGCCCGGCAACGCTACCCTCCCGGCCACCGAACCCGGCTCGCGCCGGGTCAACCCTGCGCTCCTGGACCTGGCCCGTGATGCCGGACGGCACGCGGTGGAGAACCTGGAGCGGGGCATCAACTTCTGCCACATTGTGACCCCGTCGGCGCTGAGAAACCTCATCCGGGTGGTGCAGGCCATCGGTGGCTCCACCAACCTGGTGCTGCACCTGGCCGCGCTGGCGACGGAATTGGGGTACGAACTCCGGCTGGAAGAGTGGGACGAACTGGGACGCCAGACGCCATTGCTGGCCCGGTTCAAGCCCGCATCCCCCCAAACCGTCTCCGACTTCGGACGCACGAGCGGGGTGCCGGCTCTCCTGAAGCGGCTGGCGCCTCTCCTGGACCTGGACATCCCCACTGCCTTCGGGGGCACACTGGCAGATGTGGCCGCCCGCGCGGAGATTACCGACCCCAACATCATCCGGCCGCTGGATGCCCCCTGGCCCCCACGGGCGGGATCGCAGTCCTCCGGGGCAACCTGGCCCCGGATGGGGCCGTCGTCAAAGTCAGCGGGATCTCTCCGGCCATGATGTGCCATACAGGGCCGGCGCGGGTGTTTGACCGGGAAGAAAACGTGCAGGATTGCCTGCTGGGTGGGCGGGTCCAGCCTGGGGACGTGCTGGTGGTGCGCTCCGAGGGTCCGCGCGGAGGACCGGGGATGCGGGAGTTGTCTCTGCCCGCAGCCATCATGGTCGGGATGGGCCTGGCGGACTCCGTCGCGATGGTCACCGATGGGCAGTTTTCGGGCACCACTCGGGGGCCATGCATCGGGCACGTCTGCCCGGAGGCCGCCGTGGGTGGGCCGCTGGCAGCCCTGCGGGACGGCGACGTCATTGAAATAGACATCTGGACTCTGGCGAATCTTCCTTTGGACGCAGATTCCCGCAGATTTTGCGCAGATGGTCTTTGAAAATCCTCAGAATCTGCGGGCGAAGCCTGCGGAACTCTGCGTCCT
>DAOTWL010000146.1:0-1745 GCA_034435875.1 Anaerolineae bacterium | reverse complement strand
CACTTGGGGGAGGGGCCGGGGGTGGGGGTTGCGGCGGCCTTCGGCCGCCGCAAACCTCCTTTCTCCCCTCCCGGTCCGGCGGAGGGGTGAGGCAAGCGCGCCGAAACAGTTAGTGCCATTGGGCTGAAAGCCCGTCCCATGGGTGAACTGCGGGTTGAGTTCCGTCAAGTCGTGCCGGTTGGATGTCTCAAAAATTCGTGCCGGTGAGGGCTTTCGCCCCTCTGCCTCTCTCCCGCTTGCCTTTCGGCGGCAGAGGCATCACCCCCTCCCCCTCTCCCGAACTTCGTTCAGGCGAGGGGGAGGGAAGAAGGGGGATTTTGGGGCGGCGGCGAAGCCGCCGCCCCAAAATCCCCTCTCCCCTGGCCGCAGGCCCAGGGGAGATAGAAGGGGGTGAGGGGCAGCGAAGCCCGCGCGGAATTGAATCGTGGCAGGACGCAGGACGGGCTTTCAGCCCGCCATATTTGGGGACAGCCTGGAAAGGCTGTCCTGCATCTGGGGGTCTTGCAACCGTTAGAGCGCCCCCACGATTTCCTGTGGACCTGCCTTGCAGAGAGGAGCGCTATGGAAATCCATCTGACCATCAACGGCATCCCCAGAAGAATCCCTGTCGCCCCCGGCGAGACCCTGCTGCGGGTCCTGCGCCGGGAGGGGTACTTCAGCGTCAAACACGGCTGCGAGGACGGCACCTGTGGTGTCTGCACGGTTCTGGTCAATGGAGAACCCCGTTGCAGTTGCGTCACCCTGGCCGCGCAGGTGGACGGGGCGGAAATCCTCACCGTGGAGGGATTGAGCGGCCCCCAGATGCGCGGCTGGAAGGGGAGCGCCCCCCTTCACCCCATCCAGCAGGCCTTCCTGGAGACCGGCGCCTTCCAGAGCGGCTACGAGGCCCCCGCGCTGGTCCTGGCGGCCAAAGCCCTCCTGGACCGCAATCCCAACCCCACCGAGGAGGAGGTCCGGGACGCCCTGAGCGGCGTCCTCTCCCGCGAGACCGGCTATGTCAAGCCGGTCCAGGCCGTCCTGCGCGCGGCGGCGTATCTGCGAGGTGAGGAGCCACCGCCCCTGGATATGCCGGAGGAGGCCGTCCCGATGCCCTCCGACCTGCTGGCCCCACCCGAAATCCCGCCCGAATACTCCGGCGGCGGACGGACGGCCCCGCAGACCGTCGTCCTGCCCCGCCTGGTCGTCGCACCGACAGCGGAGGAACTCCGGGTGGTGGGGAAACCGGAGCAGAAGGTGGACGGCCTGAAACTGGTCCAGGGCAAGCCGGCCTTCGCCGCCGACATTCAGATGCCCGGCATGCTCTATGCCAGAATCCTCCGCAGCCCCCACGCCCACGCCCGCATCAAACGGATAGACGTCAGCAAGGCCCGCGCCCTCTCCGGCGTCCACGCCGTCCTCACCTACCAGGACATCCCCCGCGTCGTCTTCTCCACCGCCGGGCAATCGGACCCCATCCCGGGCCCCCTGGACTTCGTCAGCCTGGATAGCAAGGTGCGCTACGTGGGCGACCGGGTGGCGGCGGTGGCAGCGGAGACCCCTGAGATCGCCGAGGAGGCCCTCCGCCTGATTGAAGTGGAGTACGAACCCCTCCCGGCCATCCTGGACCCACGCGATTCCATGAAGCCCGGGGCACCGATCATCCACGACGAGCCGGATTACGTCCCCTTCGGCGAAAGCGACCCCTCCCGCAACCTGGCCGCCCGCATCCGGATTGAGTTGGGGGACGTGGACCGCGCGATGGCCGA
>DAOTWL010000145.1:0-4104 GCA_034435875.1 Anaerolineae bacterium | reverse complement strand
GCGGGGCGGCGCTGCGCGCCGCCCCGCCGCCCCCGCCGACGGCCCCGCTATCACCCGCGATGGCCATCGGGTCGTCGTCGCCGCCAACGTGGGCACCCTGGAGGAGGCCCGACTGGCCCGGGAGGTCGGCGCCGACGGCATCGGCCTGCTCCGCACCGAATTCCTCTACCTGGGCCGCCCCACCCTCCCCGATGAAGAAGAGCAGTACCACTCCTACCGGGCCATCCTGGAACTCTTCGGCGACCGCCCCGTCGTCCTGCGGACGCTGGACGTGGGCGGCGATAAGCGGTTGCCCGGCCTGGAACTGCCCCCGGAACGGAACCCTGCCCTGGGGCTGCGCGCCATCCGCCTCTCCCTGGCCCGCCCGGAGATGTTCCGCCCCCAGTTGCGGGCCGCCCTGCGGGCCGGCGCAGGCCACAACCTCAAAATCATGTTCCCCTTGGTGACGACCGTCGCGGAGGTGCGCGCCGCGCGGGCGATTCTGGAGGAATGCCGCGCCGAACTGCAGGCCGAAGGCTACCCGGCCGCCGACGTCGCCGTCGGCATTATGGTGGAAGTCCCCTCCGCCGCGCTGATGGCCGACTATCTGGCCGAAGAGGTGGACTTCTTCTCCATCGGCACCAACGACCTGAGCCAGTACGTGATGGCCGCCGACCGCACCCATGCGGCCGTCGCTCCGCTGGCGGACGCGCTCCACCCCGCCGTCCTGCGGCTGGTCCGGGACGTCATCGCCGCCGCCCACGCGCGCGGCAAGTGGGTCTCCCTCTGCGGGGAACTGGCCGGAGACCCTGCCGCCGTCCCCATTCTGCTGGGACTGGGCCTGGACGAGTTCAGCATGAGCCCGACCGCCATCCCGCAGGCCAAAGGGATGATCCGCTCACTGGCGATAGACGAGGCGGTCCAGATTGCCCGGGCCGCGCTCCAGCAGGAGAGCGCCGAGGCCGTGCGGGCACTGAACCGGTAACACCGCGCCGCCCTACTTGACTTTTCTGGCGGCTTCACTACAATCAAGCCAGAAGGTAACTCCCTACCCCCGGTGGCTGGGATGCCCACTTTTTCGGCGCGCTGGCCTCACCCCTCCCCCCGTCCCTTCCCCAAGCGCAGCGATGGGGGAGGGGGGATAAAGGGGGGTGGGGGCAAATGTTTAGCACCATTGGGCTTTTAGCCCCTGGCGTAGGGAGTTACGCCAGAAGCATCAACGCGAAGTCCCCCCCGACTTCGTCGTTGACATCTTACCACCCATTTCCACAGCATCTGAGGAGGTGAACCCATGTACCCGAAACTCTTTATCCCTGGGCCGACCCATGTCCGCAAGGAGATTCTGGAAGCACAGACCGTACCAATGATCGGCCACCGGGCCCCGGAATACTCCAAACTGCAACTGGAAGTCACTCCCAAACTCCAGCAACTCCTCTACACCCAACAACGCGTCTACCTCTACGCCTCTTCCTCCACCGGCGTCATGGAGGGCTCCGTCCGGCAGGCCTCTACCGGTAAGCCCATCCTCTTCACCGTCTGCGGCGCCTTCTCCCAGCGCTGGTATGAAATCGGCCTGCAGAACGGCATTCCCTCGGAAAAGATTGAAGTCCCCCTGGGGCAGGGAATCACCCCGGAGATGGTGGACGAAGCCCTTTCCAAAGGGGATTACGACGCCATCACCATCACGATGAACGAGACGGCGACCGGCGTGATGAACCCGATGAAGGAAATCGCCGCTCTGGTCCGCCAGAAGTATCCGGACGTGCTGATTCTGGTGGACGCGGTCAGTTGCATGGCCGGGGTGAAGATTGAATTTGACGCCTGGGGGCTGGACGTCTGCTTTGCGGGGGTGCAGAAGTGCTTCGCCCTGCCGCCGGGCCTGACCGTCTGCGCCGTCAGCGACCGGGCGCGGGAGCGGGCCAAGCAGGTCAAGTACCCCGGCCACTATTTCGCCTACGCGCAGATGGACAAGCGGTACGATAAGGGCCAGACCCCGGCGACGCCGGCCATCAGCCTCATCCAGGCGCTGAACAAGCAGATGGACGACATCCTGGCCGAGGGGCTGGAGAACCGCTGGCAGCGCCACCAGGAGATGGCCTCCATCGTGCAGGACTGGGCCCGCCAGTACTTCGCCCTCTTCGCCGACGAGCGCTTCCTCTCCCCCACCGTCACCAACATCACCAACACCCGGGGGATCAGCGTGGAGGGGCTGAACCAGGAACTGCGCAAGCGGGGCGCCATCATCTCCAACGGCTACGGCGACCTGAAGGAGAAGTGCTTCCGCATCGCGCATATGGGCGACCTGACGGTGGAGGACATCCGCTGGCTGCTGGAGCAGATCAACGACATTCTCGGGCTGTAAAGAGGCAGGAAGCAAGAGGCAGGAGGCAGGAAACAAGAGGCAGGAGGCAGGAAACAAGAGGCAGGAGGCAGGAAGCAAGAGGCAGGAGGCAGGAAGCAGTAGCAGTGGAGGAGAACGATGGGGGCTTGGAAGAACTTTGAGGAATGGGAAGCCCAGGTGCCGGGGAGCATCCGGCAGGACCCTCTCTGGCAGTTCCAGGTCTATCCGAAGGCTCTATTTCTCTTTGACCTGGCCTGGGAGGATACCGAGCGGATGATGAAGGACCCGCGCGGGCGGGTGATTGCCACCCAACTGATCCGCAGCGTGTCTTCTATCTGCGCGAACCTGGAGGAAGGACACGGACGCGGGTTCGGTGCCGAAAATGCCTACTTTCAACGTGTCGCTCTGGGGTCCGCGCGGGAAGCACGGGGGTGGTACTACCGGGGGCGCCGCTTCCTCTCGCCAGAAGTCCTCCGCCACCGCTTCCAACTCCTGGACGAGATTATCGCTTCCCTTGTCCTCTCCTCCCAGGAGCAACGTCAGCGGGGTCGGGCAAAAACCCGTTTCCCTGCCTCCATCAACCGATCCCGCTAAAAGCACCTGCCTGCATCCTGCATCTTGCATCCTGCATCTTGCATCCTGCATCTTGCATCCTTGGAGGTGAACCATGAAAGTCCTTGTCTGCGACCCCATAGATCCGGAGGCTGTAGAGACCATGCGCCGGGCCGGGATTGAGGTGGACGTCCGGGATACCATCACGGCGGAGGAACTGGAGGCCGTCGCCGCCGACTACGACGTGATGGTCGTCCGTAGCCGCACCAAAGTGACGGCGGCGGTGATGGATAAGGCCCCCAACCTGAAACTCATCGTCCGGGGCGGCGTGGGCGTGGATAACATTGACGTCCAGCACGCCCAGGCGAAGGGGATTGAGGTGCGCAACACCCCGCTGGCCTCCGCCAACTCTGTGGCCGAACTGACCATCGGCTATCTCTTTGCACTGGCCCGCCAGATTCCCCAGGCCACTGCCACAATGAAGGCCGGGCAGTGGGAAAAGAAGGCGTTCAGCAAGGGGATAGAACTGGCCGGGAAGACGCTGGGGCTGGTGGGCTGCGGCAACATCGGCCAACTGGTGGCCCGGAAGGCCGCCGCGCTGGGGATGACCGTCCTCTTCTACCGCCGCACCCCCACCGAAGTCCCCGGCGCCACCCAGGTCTCGCTGGACGAGTTGCTGGCCCGCTCCGACTTCATCTCCCTCCACGTCCCGCTCACGCCCGAGACTCACCACATCATCGGGCGCGCGGAGTTTGAGAAGATGAAGAAGGGCGTCTACATCGTCAACTGCGGGCGCGGCGGGACACTGGACGAGGCCGCGCTCTACGATGCCATTGTCAGCGGGAAGGTGGCCGGCGCCGCGATGGACGTCTTTGAGGACGAGAAGGAGGACCGGGGCCGGCGGCTGATGGAACTCCCCCAGGTCATCGGTTCGCCGCATGTCGGCGCGGGCACCGTGGAGGCCACCGAGCGCGTCGGCGCCGAAGTGGCCCAGATTATCATAGAATTTGCCCGCCAGTAGCCGCGAAGGGTGGCGGCCGCCGTCCCGGCGGCCGCCACCTCATCCGGAGGTCTCCCATGATGCCCCCTATTGCCGAATGGAGCACGGCTGTCGTCAGCATCATCTATCTGGTCGGCGCCTGGACGGTGACCGTCCTGATGGCCCTGGCGCTACGGCGCGTCTCCCCCGAGATCCGCTCTGCCCTGAAGTGGCCCTTCCTGGCCGTCCTGAT
>DAOTWL010000144.1:0-2936 GCA_034435875.1 Anaerolineae bacterium | reverse complement strand
GCCAAAGGCCGCCGCAAAACCCCCTCCTCATCCCCTCCCCCTCTCCCGAACTTTGGCTTTTGGGGCGAAGGGGCGGAAAAGAACATTGAGAAGCCGCCCCAAACCGGCGAGAGGGGGTAAAAAGGCCAAACTTGAGAAGAGGGGGAGGGGCCAGGGGAGGGGGTGAGGCCTCTGCCGCCGAAGGCGGGCGCGCCGATGCCTGGGATTTTCCAGATACCCAGAGTGTTTTCACCGGCTGTTGAGCCCCCTTTGTTGGAACATTGAAAAGCCCTGCCATACTTGACAGAATCCCCCTTTTGCCGTAGGATGATGACGAAAGGGGGGACCCCATGGGATTGAACCGAATTCTGGCCATAGACGTCGGCGCGGGCACCCAGGACATCCTCATCTGGGAAGCCGGACAGCCGATGGAGAACAACGTCAAACTGGTGCTGCCGTCGTGGACGACGGTGCTGGCCCGTCAGGTGCGGCAGGCGACCCGGGAGGGGCGTCCTCTCTTTCTGACGGGCAACCTGATGGGCGGCGGGCCCGTCGTCAGCGCCATGAAGCGGCACATCCAGGCCGGATACCCCGTCTACATCACCCCGCGCGCCGCGCTGACGGTGCGGGACAACCTGGAGGAAGTGCGGAATCTGGGATACATCATCACCGACGAGCCACCGGCTCTGCCCGGCCTGGTGACATTGCGGACGCGGGACGTGGACCTGGGAGCACTGGCCGACGCGCTGGCTCCCTTTGGCGTCTCCCTCCCGGAGACAGTCGCGGTGGCAGTGCAGGACCACGGGGAGTGTCTGGAGGGCTCCAATCGCCGCTTCCGCTTCCACCTGTGGCGGGAATTCGTCCGCAGTGGCGGGGAGATGGTCCGGCTGGCCTACCGGGAGGTCCCCGCTCCTTACACCCGCATGCAGGCAGTGCAACGGGACGTCCCCGGGGCGATCCTGATGGATACCGGTCCGGCCGCGCTCTGGGGCATTCTGGAGGACCCGGTGGCGGCGGCCCACCACGAAGAGGGCCTGATCGCCGTCAACGTGGGCAACCAGCACACCGTGGCGGTGCTCCTGCAGGCGGGCCGCATCCTGGGCCTCTTTGAGCACCACACCGTCCTGATCACGACGGAGAAACTCCGGCATCTGGTGGACCGCCTCCGCGCGGGCACGTTGACCGACGAGGAGGTCTATGAGGACAACGGCCACGGCGCCTACATCAGTCCGGATTACGTCCCGGATGGCGGCTTTCGCTTCGTCGCCGTGACCGGCCCGCAGCGTCATCTGGCGGCCGGTCTGGGCTACCATTTCGCCGCGCCCTACGGCGATATGATGCTGACCGGCTGTTTCGGCCTGGTAGCGGCAACCCGACGACTGCTGGAGGAAGAGTATGGGTAAGGCAATGATAGAACCGGAGGAGGCTTGGGAGCGGGTGATGGCCACAGTCTCTCCCCTGCCACCCCGCCGGTTCTCGCTGAACGAGGCCGCCGGACGGGTGCTGGCGGAGGACGTCCGCGCCGAAACCGACCACCCGCCCTTCGCGGCGTCCACAGTGGACGGCTGGGCCGTCGTGGCGGAGGACGATTCGCTCCGGCGGCGGATTCTGGATGCCGAGGGACGGGCGGGGGAGATGCCGGCCGTTACCGTCGTCCCGGGCACGGCCGCCCGGGTCATGACGGGCGCGCCCCTCCCCCCCGGTGCCGACGCCGTGGTGATGGTGGAGGAGAGCGCGGTGGAGGGGGAATTTGTCCGTTTTACCCGCGCCGTCCACCCCGGCGAGAACGTCCGTCCGGCGGGCTCCGACCTGGCCGCCGGACAGTTGGTGCTGGCGGCGGGGACAGGGCTGGGGCCCGCAGAAATCGGGTTGCTGGCGACGGTAGGACGGTCTGAGGTGTGGGCCTATCCTTCCCCGCGCGTGGCCGTCTTCTCCACCGGCGATGAGGTGGTAGAACCCTGGGAGTCCCCCGGTCCGGCCCAAATCCGGGATAGCAACCGCTACGCGCTGATGGCGGCGGTCCGGGAGGCCGGAGGGGTACCGATTTCGCTGGGGATTATCCCCGACCGGCCTGAACTGTTGCGGGAGAAGATAGAGGCGGCCCTGGCTCAGGCCGACGTCCTCATCACCTCCGGCGGCGTCTCTGAGGGAGACCGGGACCACATCGGGCCGCTTCTGGCCGAACTGGGCACCGTCCATTTCAACCGGGTCCGGCAGAAGCCGGGCAAGCCCTTCACCTTTGCTACCGTTCGGAGCAGGCCCTGCTTCGCCCTGCCCGGCAACCCCGTCTCCGCGCTGGTCTCTTTTGAGTTGTACGTCCGGCCGGCGCTGCGGCGGATGGCCGGGCACACCCGGTGGCGGCGGCCCGAGGCGACGGTCCGGCTGCGGCATCCGCTCCGGCCCGACCCGGTGCGGACGGAGTTTGTGCGCGCGGTGGTGGAGCGGGAGGGTGGGGAGTGGTGGGCCCGGACGACGGGCGCCCAGGCCAGCAGCCGTCTGCTCTCTATGCTGGGGGCCAATGCCCTGTTGCGCGTCCCTCCCGGCCCCCCTCTGCCGGAGGGCACCGTCGTCACCGCTATCCTCATCGCCTGGCCGGAGGACCGTTGATTCTGTGACCACCTTCTATCTGCACAGTCTGGGTTGTCGGCTGAATCAGAGCGAACTGGCGGCGCTGGCCCGCCAGTTGGTCGGGATGGGCCACCAGGTGATGGATGACCCCGCCCAGGCGGACATCTGCGTGGTCAATACCTGCGCGGTGACCGCCGAGGCGGAGCGGAAGACCCGCCATCTGCTGCGGGCGCTGGCGCGGGCCAACCCTCAGGCCCGTATCGCCGTCCTGGGCTGCGCGGCCACGCTGCGGCCCCAGGAACTGGCCCGATTCCCTAACGTCGCCTGGGTCATCCCCAACGAGGAGAAAGAGCGGGCGGTGGAGGCCCTCACCCCCACCCCCGGCCCTT
>DAOTWL010000143.1:0-18803 GCA_034435875.1 Anaerolineae bacterium | reverse complement strand
GGCGTCGCTCTGCTGGTCTATGCCATTAACCCCAGGTTTATGGGATTGATGTTCAAAGACCCGTGCGGCTGGATGATGCTGGGTGTAGCGGGGGCAGGGATTATTGCCGGGTTCTTTATCACCCAGAAAATTGCCAATATTGAGGTGTAAAAGGGAGTCGGAGAGAGGGGGTAAGAGGAAATGAGCCCTGTACTGCTCCTGCTGGGATTAGTGGTGGTCCTCGCTGTGGCGATGGTCATCATCGGCATGCGGGCCCCCAAACGGGAAGACGCGCTGGAGGCCCGGCTGGCCGAGTTGGGTGCGATGGGCCGCACGGCGACGCTGGAAGAAATAGAACTCTCTCTACCGTTTAGTGAACGGATCATCCGGCCCATTCTGCAGAAAATCGCGGCCCTGATCGGGCGGATGACCCCTTCTCAAACGCTGACGCGCACCCGCCGGTATCTGGAACTGGCCGGCCTCTCGCAGAAAATCGAGCCAGCGGAATTCGTCGCGGCTCGCTATATCGTTGCGGCTGTTCTGGGAGGCCTGGTAATTCTGCTGATGGGGCGCATGGACATCCCGACATCGCGGAAACTCCTCCTGATCGTGGTCGCTTTCGCTCTGGGCTATTATCTGCCGGGCTCCTGGCTGGGTTCCAAAATCCGCCAGCGGCAGAAGGAAATCCTCAAGTCGCTCCCCGACGCATTGGACCTGCTCACCATCTGCGTGGAAGCGGGCCTCTCCTTTGATGCGGCGATGGCCAAAGTGGTGGAGAAATGGGATAACGAACTGAGCCGGGCCTTCGCCCGCGTCCTTCAGGAGATTCAACTGGGGAAACTCCGGCGCGAGGCGCTGCGAAATATGGCCGATACGATGGACATCCGCGACGTCTCTAACTTCGTTGCCGCGCTGATCCAGGCCGACCAGTTGGGCGTCAGCATCGCTAAAGTCCTCCGCATCCAGTCCGACCAGATGCGGGTCCGTCGCCGCCAGCGAGCCGAGGAACTGGCCCGTCAGGCCCCCGTGAAGATGATTATCCCCATTGTGTTCCTGATTTTCCCCGCCTTGTTTATCGTCTTGCTGGGTCCAGGTGTGCTGAGTGTGATTCGCAGCGGCGCGCTGAGGTCGGTCTTCGGCGGGTAAAACGCCAACCGGGCCGGGCCCTTCCTCCGGCATCCGGCCACCGGGTGGAGAGCACAGAGGAGCCAAGGGTGTCTTCCAGGCCACCGCGCGTCCTGTTCCCGGAAACCCTTCTGGGGTCGCTGCTGAACCTCCTTTTCCCGCCCCGCTGCGTCGTCTGCCGCCAGGTGGGCACCTGGCTGTGCCCGGAATGTGTGCATAGACTCCCCACCCTCTCCGGCCCGGTCTGCCATCGCTGCGGAACCCCCATAACCAACGGGATGTTCTGTAGAACCTGCCAGGAGGCCCCCCTGCGCCTGGAGGGAATCCGGTCCCTCGCTCCCTATCGCGGGCCGGCACGGGCAGCCATCCACTATCTGAAATACCGCCATGCCCGTGAACTGGCGGACCCCCTGGGAGAACTGATGGCCCAATACTGGCGGCAAAATCCCCTGCCTGCAGAGGTCATCGTACCGGTGCCTCTCCATCCCTCCCGTCTGCGAAAGCGCGGCTACAACCAGGCCGCCCTGCTGGCCTGGGCACTGAGCCGCCGGATCGGCCTGCCGATGAATGAGGATGCCCTCTGCCGGGTACGGGCCACTGCCTCCCAGATGCGCCTGAAGGCGGCAGACCGCCGCCGCAATGTGGAGGATGCTTTCTGCTGCACCACCGACCAGCTGAGCGGTCGCCCGGTCCTGCTGGTGGACGACGTCTGCACGACGGGCGCCACCCTGGAAGCCTGCGCCGATGCTCTGCGAGAAGGCGGAGTCCGCGAGGTCTGGGCGCTCACCCTGGCCCGGGCCTTCTGAACGACCGAATGACCAACGACCAATTTACCAATCTACCATCCCGAGGTGAGGCAATGGAAATCCAAATGTTTACCCGAAATATGGAGTTAACCCCCCGTATTCAGGAGTATGTGGAGAAGAAAGTCGGCAGATTGAGCCGCTATTTGCCGAACATCACCGATGTTCGCGTGGACCTTTCTGTGGAAAATACTCGCTCCAGCGCCCAGCGGCAGGTCGCTCAACTGACCATTCGGACCCCGCGTGGGATGCTGCGGGCCGAGGAGCGAGCATCCGATATGTTCACTGCCATTGACGCCGCACTGGATAAGATGCGGCGACAGATCACCCGTTACAAGACCCGACGGCAGGACCGCTGGCAGCGAGCAGAGGGAGAAGAAGAGTGGGAAGAGGCAGCCCTTCCATCGGAAGAGGCCATCTCTGGCAAGGTCGTTCGCGTCAAGCGGTTTGAGATGTTCCCCATGACACCCGAAGAAGCCATTGAGCAGATGGAACTCCTGGGCCATCAGTTCTTCGTCTTCCTGAATGCGGAGGAGGGCGGCATCAATGTGATCTATCGCCGCCGGGACGGCGACTACGGCCTGATCGTCCCGGAATTGCGATGAGATGAAAAACCTCACCCCACCCCCAGCGGCTGCGCCGTTACCCTCTCCTGAACTTTGGCTTTTGGGGTGAGGGGGCGGAAAAGAAAATATTTTTCATTGCGGCGGCGAAGCCGCCGCAATGAAAAATACATTCTCTTTTACCCCGCTGGCGAAAAGGCCAAACTTGAGGGAAGGGGTCAGGGGGAGAGGTAAGGCCGAACATGAGCCCGGAACGCATCACCCTCATCCTGATGATCGGCGGATGGGCCGGGAGCCCGGTGGAACAGGCGCTCCGGCGCGCCCATCAGGCCGCCGCCGGGGACCTGCTGGAAACGCTCTGGCAGACCGGCCTGGTGGAGCGGGCCATCATCGCCACCGATGACCCCCACTGGGCTCCCGACGTCCAGGGGATACCTATAGAGGTAACAGCAGACCGCCCTGGCGAACCGTTCCACTTCGGGTGCCGCCTGGCCGATGAAATCCGGCGCGTCGGCACCGACCGCGTACTCTATGCCGGAGGCGGTTCGGCGCCGCTAATGACGACTCAGGACTGGCTCGGCGCCCTGGGCGATTTCGTCGGGGACCACCCCCAGGCCGTCACCAACAACCTGTACTCGTCGGATTGGATCGCCTTCTATCCCGCCCAGGCCCTGACCTCCCCCATCGCCACCCTGGAACGGGATAATGCCCTGGGCTGGGTCCTTTCCGAAGAGTGCGGCGTTCCCACCCGGGCACTGGGCCCTTCCGCCGCGACCCGCCTGGACCTGGATACGCCCGCAGACCTGCTGATCGCCCGTCTTCACCCCCGCATCGGGCCCCGCCTGCGCGCGGTCCTGGATGAACTGGAATGGCCCACCGAAGCCGTCAAGGGCATTCTGGACGTGATGGGCCGGGACGGGGGACACCTGACCATTATCGGCCGGTCGGCTCCGGCCGCGTGGATGGCGCTGGACCGGGCCACCCGTTGCTGGGTGCGCCTCTTTGTGGAAGAGCGGGGCATGGTCGCCAGCGGACGCCTGCGCCGGGGCGAAGTGCGCAGCCTCCTGGCCGACTTTATAGAATATACGGGCGTGGACGGTTTTTTCGCCGAACTGGTCTCCCTGGCCGAGGCCGCTCTGATGGATACCCGCGTCCTGATGGCCGCGCGAGGGTGCTGGCCCCCACCAGCGGACCGGTTCAACGCTGACCTCCTGCGCTGGGAAGAAGTCCGGGACCCCTTCCTCCGAGAACTCACCCGAGCCGCGGCCTGCGCGCCGATCCCCATACTCATGGGCGGTCAATCCCTGGTGAACGGAGGGCTGATGGCCCTGGTGGAAATCCTGGAAACCCGGAAACCGTCATCGCTGCGAGGATCATATGGGATGGCAATTTGACATCTACTCCGCCCTCTTAGGCGCAGGATTCACCCTCCTGCTCATCGGCCTGGGCTACCTGCTGCGGGAGCCATTCCTGCGCGGCTGGCAGGAGGTGAAGCAGGCGACCCTCCGTGCCTTCAGTCAGATGACCGCTGGATGGGAGGCGCGGTACCGGGAACGGGTCATCCGCTGGGCCCAGAGCGCCCATACCCTCGCCGATATGGGCCCTCTGGAGCAATATTTTGTCCCGATGCGCCTGACCCTGCCCCTGCCCCTCCCGGACCCGGAGCGGGAGGTGCCTTCAGCGTCCCAGCCCCTTTCGCCAGACGATGCCCTGCACGGCCACCCCCGGCTCCTGGTGGTCGGTGGCCCCGCCTCCGGACGGAGTACTCTGCTGGCCCATCTGGCCCTGACCCACGCGCGGGCAGAGGGGCCGCGCGTCCCCCTCTATCTCTACCTTCCGGCACTGGACTGGGCGCCGCCTCCGGACGGCAAAAAGGCCCTGCCGCCGACCCAGCGGCTGATTCAGGGAGCGCTGCAGGCCGTCGGCGCTCCGGCCTCCGCCGCCACGCCCCTCCGTCAGGCCCTCCAGGCGGGCGGCGCACTGGTCCTGGCTGACGGGTGGGACGAACTGGACCCCGCCGCCCAGGAGCAGGCCACCCTGTGGCTTGCCAAACTGGTTGACGCCCTTCCGGGCAACATCTGGGTCGTCACCGTAGGGGCCCAGCGGTACGCCCCCCTCGCCCATGCCGGGTTCGTTCCCCTCCACCTCTGCCCCTGGGACCGCCCGGAGGTACGGGATTTCCTGACCCGCCTCCCCACTCCCGAAAACTTCCCTCTGGAGCGCGCTACGGAAGACCTGACCCGCGTCCTGAAGCGGACAAACTCGCTGTTAGACGTGGCCCTCTGTGCCCGGTGGCTTGTGGAGAACGGCACCGTCCCCCCGAAACGGTCAGACCCCTTCCGCCAGCACGTAGAGAAATGGGCCAATGGACTGCCCAACTTCCCGGAACTGGAACAGACCGGGCCGGTGGTCCCCCAGGACATCCTGCGCACTCTGGCGCGGAATCTCCAGGAGGAAGGCCGGTTTACCTGCTCTCGCCAGGAAGTGGAGGAGTTCATCCGTCAGCAACGGCTTCCCCCCGCCCAGGAGGCAGCAGCCCCGCCGGAGGATGAAAGCGCGCCGGAGATGGAGCTGACCTCCCCGGCGGACGAATCGTCCCCAGAAGCAGCGCCACCGCCCCCTTCCCCGGCCCCCAAGCCGAAGCGCATCCAGGCCGCCCTGGCCTCGTTCCTCAAAGCGTTCCTGGCCCCAGGTGGGCCACTGGTCGCCTGCGCCCCCGACCGGTACCGGTTCGCCCATCCTCTCTGGCAGGCGGTGCTGACCGCTGAGGCACTGGCCTCTTCGCCCGACCTTCTGATCGCCCACCTGGACGACCCGTCCTGGCTTGCCGTGGCCGATTTCTACGCCGAGATGGGCGGGATGGAGCCGGTGTTGCGCGCCTGGCTTTCCCGTCCCGATGACCTCTGGCAGACCCGCCTGCGGACGGCGGCCCGCTGGGCGGCCCTGGCCCCGTCCGATGCCCAGTGGCGCAACGGCGTAATGGCCCTGCTGGGTCGCTCCCTGCTGGCCCCCGGCCTCTCCGAAGAGTCCTATCAGCGGCTGGCGGAGGCCCTGATCTGGACCGGCGACCCGGGCGTTCCCCTGTTCCTGCGCCATGCCCTCCGCAACCCCAATCCGACGGTACGGGCCCTCGCGGCCCGGATGATGGCCGTCCTCCGCGAAGGGGCCGACCTTTCCGGGCTGGCCAAAGCGCTGGCGGACCCTGATGAAACCGTCCGCATCGCCGCCGTTCAAGCCCTGGGGGAAATCGGCGTCCCGGCGGCGATGGAGTGGCTCATCCACGTCCTGGAATCGGGGGACGAGACGCTGCAGGTAGCGGCCGCGCGGGCCCTGGCCCGTCAGGGAGAGGAGGGCTACCGGGCGCTCCGGGAGGCCCTGCAGCACGAGGACTTCATGGTCCGGCGGGCGGCGGCCTATGGTCTGGGTGAGATAGACGCCCTCTGGGCCCGGGAACTGCTGGAGAAGGCCGCGCGGGAAGACCCCCAGTGGATTGTCCGCTCCGCCGCCGCCACCGTCCTATCCGAACGGGAGCAGAAGGCGAAGCCGACCCCGCCCCCCGCACCGCCCGTTCCCTGGGACATGGGCTGGCTCATCGCATGGGCGGCCAAACAGGGGGAGGGAGTGGGGATCGGCGAGGCCGTCTTCGGCCCCCTCCTGCGGGCCCTGGCAGAGGGTCCGGCCCCCATCCGCCGGGCCGCCGCCCAGACCCTGGGCTGGGTGGGCCGCCCTGAGCATGCGGACGCGCTCCGTCGTGCGCTGAACGACCCCGAACCGGATGTTGCCCGGATGGCCCTCTGGGCGCTGGAAGAACTGAGCGCCCGCTACGGGTTGTGGTTAGGTTAGACGCGACTCCGCTTCGCTTCGTCGCTTACTACAAACGCTCGTAGTCAGGCACACAGCGCAGCGGAGTGCCGTTGGACGCGACTCCGCTTCGCTCCGTCGCTTACTACGAACGCAGGCACGCAGCGCAGCGAAGTGCCGCCCTGCGCCCTGCTCCCTGCGACTTGCGACCTGCGCCCTGCTCCCTGTGACTTGCGACCTGCGCCATGCTCCATGCGACCTGTATCAACACCATCCGTACCCTGGCGATGGACGGCGTCCAGAAGGCCCGCTCTGGTCATCCCGGCATGCCCATGGGCATGGCCGACGTCGTCTACGTCCTCTGGACCCGCTTCCTCAAGCACAACCCGAAAGACCCGAAGTGGCCGGACCGGGACCGCTTCGTCCTCTCCGCCGGTCACGGCTCCATGCTCCTCTACAGCCTGCTGTATCTCACCGGCTACGACCTGACGCTGGAGGACCTGATGGCCTTCCGGCAGTGGGGGAGCCGCACCCCGGGCCATCCCGAATACGGCCTGACCCCCGGCGTGGAGACCACCACCGGTCCCCTGGGGCAGGGCTTCGCCAACGGCGTCGGGATGGCGATTGCCGAGCGGTTCCTGGCCGCCACCTTCAACCGGCCCGGCTTCCCCATCTTTGACCACTACACCTACGCCATCGTCTCCGACGGCGACCTGATGGAGGGCATCAGCCACGAGGCCGCCTCGCTGGCCGGACATCTGGGCCTGGGCAAACTGGTCTACCTCTACGACGACAACGACGTCTCCATTGAGGGCTCCACCGACATCACCTTCACCGAAGATGTCGCCGCCCGCTTCCGCGCCTACGGCTGGCACGTCCAGCGGGTGGACGGCTACGACCTGAAAGCGATCGCGAGGGCGATTCGGGCCGCGCGCCGGGAGACGGCCCGCCCGTCCCTCATCATCTGCCGGACCCACATCGCCTACGGGAGCCCCGGCAAGCAGGATAGCGCCTCCGCCCACGGCGAGCCGCTGGGGGAGGAGGAGGTCCGGCGGGCGAAGGAGGCGCTGGGATGGCCGCCGGATGCTCAGTTCTGGGTGCCGCCGGAGGTCCTGCCCGTCTTCCGGCGGGCGGTGGAGGAAGGAGCAGCCGCCCAGGCCCGCTGGCAGGCCATGTTTGCCGACTACGCTCGTCAGTATCCCCGCGAGGCCGCGCTCCTGGAGCGGCTCTGGGCCGGCGAACTCCCCGATGGCTGGGAGGAAGCCCTCCCCTCTTTCTCCCCCGCCGATGGCCCGATGGCGACCCGCAAGGCCTCCGGCCTCGTCCTGAACGCGCTGGCCGCCGTCCTCCCCACCCTCATCGGCGGCTCCGCCGACCTGGCCCCCTCCACCCAGACCCTGCTGAAGGGCTACGATGACTTCCAGCGGGAGACCCCGGCCGGTCGGAACCTCCGCTTCGGCGTCCGGGAGCACGCGATGGGCAGTATCCTCAACGGGATGGCCCTCCACGGCGGCCTCATCCCCTACGGCGGGACCTTCCTGGTCTTCTCCGACTATATGCGACCGGCGGTCCGGCTGGCCGCGATGATGCACCTGCCGGTGGTGTACGTCTGGACCCACGACTCCCTCTGGATCGGGGAGGACGGGCCCACCCATCAGCCGGTGGAGCACCTGGCGGCCCTGCGCGCGATCCCCAACCTGACCCTCATCCGCCCCTGCGATGCCGGCGAGACGGCCGAGGCGTGGCGGGCCGCGCTGCGCCGCCGGAACGGCCCGACGGCGCTGGTACTCACGCGCCAGAACCTGCCGGTGCTGGACCGGAGCGAAATGGCCGCCGCCCAGAACCTGGACCGGGGCGCCTACGTCCTGCGGGATGCCCCCGAGGGGCACCCCGACTTGATTCTCATCGCCTCCGGCTCCGAGGTCCACCTGGCCCTGGCCGCGCAGGAGGGACTGGCCGGGCGTGGGGTGCGGGCGCGGGTCGTCTCCATGCCCTCCTGGGAACTCTTTGACGCCCAGCCGCCGGAGTACCGGGCCGCCGTCCTGCCGCCGACCGTCCCCAAGATCGCCATAGAGGCCGCTGTGCCGCTGGGCTGGGAGCGGTACGTGGGCCCGGACGGGGCCGTCATCGGCGTCCACCGCTTCGGCGCCTCCGCCCCCTACCCAGTGCTGATGGAGAAATTCGGCTTCACCCCCCAGGCGGTGATGGAGCGAGCACTGGACACCGTAGCGCAAGATTTATCTTGCGATCTGGCTTCCTGACACTTTTCAGATAGGACGCGGAAAAACACGGATCAACACGGATGAACACGGCAAAAAAGATTTCCGTGCATTTCCGTGTTCTTCCGTATGCTACAGGACGCGGAAAATGGGGATAGACGCGGGTTCTTTCAAAACGCATGGCAAAAGGCATCTCACCCAAAGGCACAAAGATCACAGAGATTTATGTTGATTTTTCTTTGTGCCCTTGTGTCTTGGTGTGAGAACGAAAGGGAAATTTTTCGGCGTTTTCCGCGCTCGTCCGCGTCTCGCTTTCCAAACTGTCAGGTGGCCAGTCTTGCGATAAACAGAGGACCCGATGGACTGGCTGACTCATCTGTGGGAACGGCCATCAGTTGTGGAGAAGAGTATACCACGAAAGGGGAAAGGGCCCGATGGACTGGCTGACTCATCTGTGGGAACGGCTATCCGAAAGCGCACGCTTTGCCCTGGTTGCCCTTGCCAGCGCGGCGCTGGGGGCACTGATAGCGCTTTTCCGGGAGACGCTGGCGGCCCTTCTGCGCCGGTTCGGCGAATGGGTCGCCGGTTTGCTCAAGGGGCAACTGGCCGACCGGCGCTTTGAGCGGCGGTACCTGAAGTGGCTGGCGGGAGAGTGCAAGAGAATCTCCCTCATCGGTGTTTTCCCCGCCCGGCCGGAACGGGCGCCGCACCTGCAGGACGTCTTCGTTGAGCCGCTCCTCTCCGAACCCCCTCGGGAGCGGCGCCGTCCACCCATGCCGGAGGAAGAGACCCCCCGGATATGGCCCCCTGATGACGGGTGGGCCCGCCGGATTTCCGAAACGGAGGAGCCGCCGCGCCCGCTCTCCCTGGCGGAGGCCATGCGGCGGAGCAGGCGACTGGTCGTGCTGGGGGAGCCGGGGGCCGGAAAGTCCACCCTCCTCCAGTTCCTGGCGCTGCGCGCGGCGGGCGGTGGGTCAGACCAGGGGAAGCATTCCCTGCCCACAGACGGGAAATCTGTTCCGGTGTTGCTCCCCCTGCGGGAACTAGCCGCCTCCGATGCGTTCACCGCAATGAAGCGCTACGTGGAAAAGCGGACCGACAGGATAGCGGTTCCCCCCGAGGGCTACTTTCGGCGACTGGCCGAACAGGGGCGCGGCCTCTTCCTGCTGGACGGCCTGGACGAAGTGCTGGGCCTGGGCGACGAGGCCTACCGCCGGGTCTGCGATGCCGTCAACTCGCTGGCGACGGTGTATCCGCGCAACCGCTTCGTGGTGACCAGCCGGGTCGCCGGCTGGAGGGAACAGCTGAGCCCGGATTTCCTCCGCCTCTCCGTCCAGCCCTTTGACCCGGACCGCCGCCGGGAGTTCGCCCGGCGCTGGTACCGGGCCGTAGAAGCCAGCGCGGCCACCGGCGAAGAGACCGCCGATGCGGTGCGGATCCGGGAGCGCCAGGCGATGAGCCGGGCGGAGGACCTGGTGAAATCCGTTGAATCCAGCGACCGCCTCCGGCGGCTGGCCGCCAACCCGATGCTCCTCTCCGTGATGGCGATGGTCCACCGGACGGACGTCACCCTTCCCCGGGAGCGGGCCCAACTCTACGCGCGCTGCGCCGAACTCCTCCTGGAGCGCTGGGACGTGGGGCGGGGCGTGGAGGACCGGGGAACCACCGGCCTGACCCTGGCCCAGAAGGAAGCCCTGATGCAGGCCATTGGCTACGAATTCCATCAGCGCGGGGCTCGGTTTCTCCGCCGTCGCGAGGTGGAGTCCGTGATGACGGGCGTCCTCCCCTCCCTGGGTCAGCCTGCGGAGCGGGCGGGGGAACTGCTGGACTGGATTGAGCGGCGCAGCGGCCTCCTGGCCGATGGCGACTTCCTGACCTTCGCCCACCTGGCCTTTCAGGAGTATTTCGCGGCGAAGGAGGCCCTCCGGCGGGAGGGCGGGCTGGACTGGCTTCTGGAGCCGGCATGCCTCTTTGACCCCTGGTGGCGGGAGGTTCTTTTCCTCTGCGCCGCGCTGGCCGACGATGCCACCGACCTGGTCCGACGGGTCTATTCCCCAGAGGAAGATGACCTCCTGCGCCGCCGCCTCTTCCTGGCCGGCCGCTGCCTCGGCGAGGCGACGAAGGTGGCCCCCGGACTCCGGACGGAGATCCGGAACGCGCTGCTGCAGATATGGCGGGAGGGGTATCGCAAACAGCGGGAGGAGGCGATCCAGGCTCTCGCCGTGCGGCCGGACGAGGAGACCGTTGCGTACTTCCTGGCCGCCCTGGAGGATGAGAATGCCGGGGTGCGGTGGCGGGCAGCGGAGGCGCTGGGCCGGCTGGGGGTGGCCGACGCGCGGGTGGTGGAGGCCCTCCTGGCCGCCCTGGAGGATGAGTGGGCCGAGGTGCGGGATTCCGCCTTTGAAGCGCTGTGGAACCTCAGCGAGAAGCAGGGGCTGTGGCTTGGGCCGGATGGAGAAATCCGGCGTCTGCAGGCCTGGAGCGCAGGGGGCACGGAAAATCCCGCATGGGCGTAGAAATCCGCCCGGCCGTTTCCCCCTTATCGTCTCCCCCTCCCCGCGCCGTGTAGCGGCAGCGGGAGCCGGCCCTGAGCGAAGGGAGGGAAGGGGGCAATCTCCCCTCACCCCTGCCCCCGAACCCCTTTCCCCTCTCCCACTTGGGGGAGAGGGGAAGGGGGCAATCTCCCCTACCCCGGCCGGAGGCTAGTGGGAGAGGGGCCGGGGGTGAGGGCAATCCCCGCTGGGTAGTAGTTACCTTTTCCTTGTGTTCTTTGTGTCTCTGTGTGATACAAGTTGCGAGGGAAATGAGCACCGATTCCACCAGCATCCTGGTCTATGAACGGGGCCGCTTCCGGCAGGAGGAGGGCGCCCTGCCGGTGGAGGAGGAGGTCATCCTCACCGTCAACGGGCAGGACGTGGTCGGCCTGATGTGCACGCCGATTCTGCTGGAGGAACTGGCCCTGGGCTTCCTCTACAACGAGGGGCTGATCGGCGGGATGGAGGATGTGGCCAGCGTGCGCGTCTGCGGGAGCCGCCGCTGCGTGGATGTGTGGCTGCACCGGGACGTGGAAATCCCCGCCCTGCGCACGCTGACCTCCGGCTGCGGGGGCGGGACGACCTTTGAGGACTTGCGGGAGGCCCGCCCGCCGCTGGAAAGCCCCCTCACCGTGGCCCCGGCCCAGGTGGTCTATCTGATGCGCCGCCTGCAGGAGGCGGCCGTCCTCTACCGCCGGACGCGCGGCCTGCACACCTCCGCCCTGGCCGAGGGGGAGGACCTGGTCTGTGTGGCGGAAGATGTGGGCCGCCACAACACGGTGGACAAACTGGCCGGCCTCTGCCTGCGGCAGGGCCGGCCACTGGGGGATCGCATCCTCCTCACCACCGGCCGGGTCAGTTCGGAGATGCTGGTGAAGGCGGCCCGGATGGGCACACCGGTGGTGATTTCCCTCTCATCCCCGACCTCCCTTTCGGCCGAACTGGCCCGCCTCTGGAACATTACCCTCATCGGCTATGCGCGGGGAGAACGGTTCCGCGTCTATGCGGGCGTCGGGCGTATCGCGGATGTCCGCAACGCGCCGGAGAGCGAAGCAGAGTGATGCCAGCGGGAACTATGTCCCGCGCCCCGGCGTCTTAAATTCGCACAAAGACGCAAAGGCACAAATGTATTCACCTTGGCGTTCTTTGTGCCTCTGGGTAAGAACATCCGTGTCCGATACGGAGGGAGGAAGATGAGAACGGCTATCACGATACTGGCGCTGCTGGTAGTACTGGCCGCCTGCGCTCCAACGCCGCTGACCAGCCCCCTGAGCCCCCATTCCGTCCCGCCGACCCCGCCCCCATCGCCGTCCCCGCCGTCGCCGGCCCTCGGTGAGGACGTCACCCCCATCGGCGCCATTCTGGCCGACCCGGCGGGGTACCGGGGGCGGGAGGTGACCGTCATTGCGTACTACCGGGGGTGGGACCTGCTGGGGGAGGCCGGAACCGGCCCACCCCGCACCCGCAGCGACATCGCCGTCGCCGACGCGACCGGCGCGATCTACATCGCGCCCGCCGGGGAGGAGGCCATGAGGGGCCTCCCGCCGCTCCTCCCATTTAAGGTGGAATCCACCGAGACCCTGCTCCGTCTGCACGGGAGGGTAGAGATGACCGACACCGGTCAGCCGTATCTCCTGGTCACGAAGATAGAAGAGGTGAAAGGACTGCCCGCCCGGGTCCTCCTGCGGGTCCGCCGAACCGGCGGCTTCGCCGGGATGGACGAGGAACTGACCGCGATGGCCGACGGCACGCTCTACTACCTGAACCGGAAAACCCGCAGCCATATCCGCTGGAAGGCCGACCCCGCCCAGGTCGCCCGGGTGGTAGAGGGGCTCCGCCCCTTCCTGGATGGCGAGGTGGGCACGCAGGTCCCGGACGGCTTTGCCTACGCCATCACCATCCAGGACGGGGAGCAGGTGAGGACAGCCGTTTTCTATGAGGGGAAATTGCCCGAAGATGCGGGCCAGGCGCTGGCGCCGATTCTGGACTGGTTCGGGGAGGCAGTGGACCGGGTCGCCCGCCCCACCCCCATCCCAGGGCCGTACCCCGGCGCGGTGATGGCCGCGATCCGGCGGCTGGCAGAGGACCGGGGTGTTCCGCCCGAAGAGATCGCGGTGGCTTCGTGGGAACCGGTGGACTGGCCGGATACCAGTCTGGGCTGTCCGGAGCCGGGGATGGTCTATGCGCAGGTCATCGTCCCGGGCTACCTGGTTATCCTGGAATTTCGCGGCGACCTGTATCGCGCCCATACCGACCGGACGGGGGAGCGGGTAGTTTTCTGCCTCCCGTAACCACACCCGTGTTTCCCCGCAAGAGGGGTTTTGCGGCGAGGTTGTCACTGCGAGTGCAGCGCCACGCGCCGAAGGCGCCGCGCCGAGGCGAAGCGGCCGCTTGCGGCGGGGCCGCAAACCCCCTTCCCCCTGCCGCTTTGCGGTCACCTTGCGGTTGCCCCCGATGGGGCAGGGGCAAGCCCTGCCGGGTTCCTCACCCCATCCCCCGACCCCCTCCCCTCTCCCGAACAGAGTTCAGGAGAGGGGCCGGGGGTGAGGTGAGCCGCCGGGGGAGGGGTGAGGCCGTAGGGGCAACCCTCGCGGTTGCCCCCTTGCGGTTGCCCCCCTTTGCGGTTGCCCCCTTCCGTCCGAACCCCAGCGAACCTCCGTGTTGTCTCTTCCCCAAATTGGAGTAGAATACTTCCCAGCAGCGAACAGTGATGCGCCTGCTTGCCGCAGGGCCCTTGATGATTCTCATCCGTACCCCTTCCTCATTCAGTGGAGGTCTCATGCTCAGGTACCGCACACTTTGCATCGGCCTTCTGATCTTCTGCCTGTTTCTCCTCTGTGCCTTCCCCGCCCGGGCGGAGAGTCCCCCTCCCCTCCGGATTTACTATGCCGGGCCCGAGGGTAGCGTACGGACCGCCCTCACCCTGACCACCGACTTCCGCCTGGTCTCCGAACCGGCGCAGGCCGACGTCCTGGTCCTCAATGGTGCCATCCCTGACCCCGAAGGGCTGGCGGCCCGCGTCCGGGAAGGAGCGGGGCTGGTGCTCATCCTGGGGCCCGACCTCTCCGCCCGCCAGGTGGAGGCCCTGCTGGGCTTCCCGGTGGCGCTGACGGCGCGGGAAGACCCTCTCAGCCTGGTGGCCGCAGCGGGACAGGACGACCCCGTCCTGACCGACATCGTCTGGACCAGCGCGCCGCAGGTCCGCCAGCGCTACCAGGTGGATACGCCTGTCTCGGCCCTCACACCGCTGGTTGTGGGCTTCGAGGACGGTTCCTGGGTCCTCTGGTCCGCCCTGGGCGGACGGGCGTATATCTTCAACGCCTTCCTGGACCAGGCCAACCCGCAGTTCCAGAGCTGGGCATACTTCAACTACTTCATCTACCATCTGACGATGCGGGCGGTGGGCCGGATGCCCCTCTCCTTCGCCGACTACGCGGCCTCCCCCGTGCCCCACGAGCGGGACCGGCTGGTCCTCTACCTCCTGCTGGCGGGGATGCTGGGGGTGGCCGCGCTGGTCTTCTGGGCCGTCCGGCGCTACAGCCGCGCGCACCCAGAAGGGCTGGACGTGCTGGTGGCCGACCGGCAGGACTTCGTTGCCCGCGAGGCCGGGACGGCCTGGGAGGACGTGGGCTTCCACCGCCCCCTGGCGGGCTTCTTCGTCGCCCTGATGATGGGGCTGGTGCTCTTCATCCCCCTCATCATCTATCAGAACCTGGTCCTCCCCGTCTACATCCTCCCCTCCGCCCAGGCGCTGGGCATCTGGGGGCGGGTGGTCCAGTTCTTCAACTTCCTCTGGCTCCTCTTTGACCTGGGCACCAGCACCGCCTTCATCAAGTTCTTCGCCCAGTACCGGGTCCACGACCCCCGCCGGGCCGTTCAGTACGGGCAGGTCTTCGTCTGGTGGCAGGCCCTCTCCGGCGCGTTCCAGGTGGCAGCCGTGACGGCTGTGGCGGGCACGTTCCTCCCCCGGACTCCCTATGCCCTCTACACTTGGAGCGTCATCATCCACATCTTCATCCAGATTCCCGGCTTCTACCAGGTGATGCGGCACGGGCTGATGGCCTGGCAGCGGTTTGACTACGCCCAGATGCTGGATATCGGCCTCCATCTCATCTTCCCCATCATCACCCAGCCGGTGCTGGTGACGTTGATGGTGCGATGGGGAGCGGCGCACCCTATCTTCGGCGGGCCGATGGGAGGCGTCCTGGGGATGGGGATGGCCGCCTACGCCTCCGAACTCCTCACCTTCCTGGTGGGCCTCTGGCTCTACCGGCGGCTGGGTTACAACGCCCGCCTCCTCTTTCTGGCCCACTTTGACTGGAACATCGTCAAAGAGGCGTTCCGCTTCGGCCTCTTTGAGATGCTGGGGTCTATCGCCTGGGCGGCGGGCCAGGCACTGGAGATCCTCATCACCCAGACCCGCCTGGTCAACTACAACGAGGTCTGGGGGAACTGGACCCTGGCCCAGAATTTCGTCTTCGCCTACAACGTCCTGAACACCCTCTACTCCAACCTGATGTCCTCCATCTCCGAGGCCATCTCCCACGCCCGGAAGGTGCTGAGCCAGTACTACTCGGTGATGGCCTACAAGTGGGGCGGCATTATGAGTGGTTTTATCGGCGCGGTCCTGCTGGCCGTGGCCGACCGCTTTATCCTGGGCGCTTCAGGACCAGAGTTCGTCCGCGCTGCTACGTACGCCGTCCCCCTCATCATCTGGGGCGCCATCCAGTACCCGTCGTGGGTGGGGGATAACGTCCAGTTGGGGGCCAACCGCCCGTACCTGAAATCCATTCTGGTTGGGGGGGAGCAGGTCATCCGTATTCTCCTGGCCCTCCTCCTGCTGCGGCGCTATCAGATCAACGCCCTCATCTTCGCCTATTTTGTGGCCCTCCTGACCAAAGACATCGTTGCCTACTTCGTCAGCGACCGGCTCTGTTTCCCCCAGCGGTTCTACTTCTGGCAGTCGCTGGGGGCGCCGCTGCTGGCTGGGGCGGCCCACTACCTGGTCCTGCGCTGGCTCACGGGCCTTATCTGGCAGGGCGACCAGGTGACCAGCGTGCTCATCTTCTTCATCGGCATCCTGCCCTCCTTCCCGCTCTTCGCCTTCTTCTACGGGTTCTTCGGAGGCTGGGACGACGAGACGCTGGCGGAAGTCCGGCGAGCGGTGGACCTGACGGGCTTTGTGCGGCCGCTGGCCTGGCTCTTCTGGGGGGCCAGCGCGCTGGGGGCCCGCCTCAGCCCCCTGCACGGACGCTTCCCCATCACCATCCGCCCGGCCGCGCTGGAAGAGGCCCATTCCCTCACCGAGGAGCGCGTGAAGTTGATCTAACCTGTTTCCCGTTTCCCGATGTACACGATTCTGATTGTAGAAGACGAACCCGTCCTCCTGGAAACGCTGGAATACAACCTGAAGCGGGAGGGCTACCGCGTGCTGATGGCCACGGATGGGTGGGCGGCGGTGGAGACGTTCCGGCGGGAGCACCCGGACCTGGTCATCCTGGACGTGATGCTCCCCGGCATAGACGGTTTTGAGGTGTGCCGGATCCTGCGGCGGGAGAGCACTGCTCCCATCCTGATGCTCACCGCGCGCACCGACGAAGTGGATAAGGTCGTCGGGCTGGAGGTCGGCGCAGATGACTACGTGACCAAACCCTTCAGTATGCGGGAATTGCTGGCGCGGGTGAAGGCGCTCTTGCGCCGGGAGCGGATGCTCCGGGAGGAACTGGCCGCAGAACGGGTGGAAGGACGGGAGCGGCTGGTCTTCGGCGACCTGGTCATAGACAACGCCAGCCGGACCGTTTATCTGCGCGGGGAGCCCGTATCCCTGAAGCCAAAGGAGTACGACCTGCTCCTCTTCCTGGCCCGCCACCGGGGGATGGTCCTCTCCCGCGAACTGATCCTGGAGCGGGTGTGGGGGTGGGATTTCATCGGCGGCAGCCGCACTGTGGACGTCCACATCCGCTGGCTGCGGGAGAAACTGGAGGACAACCCCGCTGACCCCACCCGTATCGTGACGGTGCGGGGGGTCGGATACCGGTTTGAGGGGTGAGAATCATTAAGGGGAAAACGATGACCCTCTTCCGCAGTCTCCGCTGGCGATTGCTGGCGCTCATAGAACTGGTGGCCCTGGTGGTGATGATTGCCCTGGCCCTCATCCTCTCCGCCACCGTCCGCCGCACCTACCTGGCCCACCTGGAGGAGCAGTTGACCGTGGAAGCCCGCCTCATCAGAGATGCGCTGGCCCCCGCGATGGCCTCGGGGCAACCCGACGGTTTTCTGGACGCCGAGGCTCACCGCTACGCGGCCCTGCTGGGCGCGCGGGTCACCCTCATCGGGCCCGACGGCACCGTCTGGGGGGAATCCCACGAGGACCGGACGCGGATGGAGAACCATCTGGACCGGCCCGAAGTCCAGCAAGCCCTGGCAACGGGCCGGGGAACCAGCATCCGTTTCAGCCATACCGTCGGCTACGAGATGATGTACGTGGCGGTGCCGGTGGAGGCCGGGGGCCGCGTCGTGGGCATCGCTCAGGTAGCCCTGCCCCTGAGGCAGGTCCAGGCCAACGTGGCCCGCCTCCAGCGGACCGTCGGGCTGGTCACCCTTCTCTTCGTGGGGCTGATTGGGGTCGTGGCTTTCCTCCGGATGGCGCCGACCGTGGCGGCGATTCGCGACCTCTCTGACGCGCTGGGGCGGCTGACGGCGGGCGACCTGGAGGCGCGCGTCCTCCCCCGGACGAACGACGAACTGGGCGACCTGGCCCGCTGCTACAACCGGATGGCGGACCGGCTGCGGGAGACGATTCTGGTCCTGCGGGAGGAGCAGGCCCGCTTTTCGGGCCTCCTGGAGCGGATGACCGACGGCGTCCTCATCACCGACCGCGAGGGGCGGGTGCGCCTCATCAACCCTGCGGCCGCCCGACTGCTGGGCGTCGCGCCGGAAGAAGTGCTGGGCCGGTCCTTCGTTCAGGTGGTCTGGGACTACCGTCTGGTGGCGTTATGGGAGGCGTGCCGGGAACGGGGGGAGGAAGGGGCCGAGCTGATAGACCTGGCGCCGCGCCGGCCCGTCGTCTTTCAGGCCATTGTCACGCCGCTGGAGGGGGAGGAAGGAGCCGCGCTGGTGCTCCTGCAGGACCTGACGCGCGTGCGGGAGTTGGAGACGGTGCGGCGGGACTTCGTCGCCAACGTCTCCCACGAACTGCGGACGCCCCTGGCGACGCTGAAGGCGCTGGTGGAGACGCTGCGGGAAGGAGCGCTGGAGGACCCCCAGGCCGCCCGTCGCTTCCTGGAGCGGATGGAGGGGGAGTTAGACCGCCTGGACCGGATCGTGGGGGAACTGCTGGAACTGGCGCGGATAGAGTCGGGACGGATACCGCTGCAGATGGCGCAGGTGACGGTGGCAGAGGTGGTCGGGCCGCCGGTGGAGGAACTGCGCCCGCTGGCCCAGCGGGCCGGGCTGACGCTGACGGTCTCTCTGGCCCCCGACCTCCCCCCGATTCTGGTGGATGTGGACGGGATGCGGCGGGTGGTTGCCAATCTGGTCCACAACGCCATTCAGTTCACCCCCTCCGGCGAGGTGACGGTGCGGGCCGAGCGGGTAGGGGACGAGGTCATCATCTCGGTCCAGGATACGGGGGTCGGGATCGCTCCGGAGGAGTTGCCCCGGGTCTTTGAGCGGTTCTACAAGGCCCTGGGGAGCCGGTCGGGCGGTGCGGGGCTGGGGCTGGCGATTGCCAAGCACATCGTCCTGGCCCATGGCGGGCGCATCTGGGCCGAGAGCGTG
>DAOTWL010000142.1:0-19354 GCA_034435875.1 Anaerolineae bacterium | reverse complement strand
CCGCGTCTATCCATGTTTTCTGCGTCCTGTAGCATACGGGGTAGGTCTGCAGGAAATCGTGGCAGCGCTCTAAGAGGTGCAAGAACCCCCAGATGTGGGACAGCCTTTCCAGGCTGTCCCCAAATATGGCGGGCGGAAAGCCCGCCCTACGCCTTACCCCGATTCAATGCAGTGCTGCCGCCGTCAGGACCAGCGCGGCGCCGACGACCTGCGGCCCCTCCATCCGTTCGCCCCAGACGGCCCAGCCCAGGACGGCGGCGATGACCGGCTCCAGGGTGGCGACGATGCTGGCGTTGCTCGCCGGTACCCGACGGAGCCCCAGGTTGAAGGCCAGCCCGCCCCCCAGCGTGGGCACCAGCCCCAGCATCACCAGCCAGAAGAGAGTGGACGGGCGGGTCAGAGCGCGCGCCAGGGCCGTTGGTGATTGCAGCGGCAGGAGGAAGAGAGCACCGATCCCCAGCGCCCAGGCCAGAGTGGCCCAGGCGGTGTGGCGTCGCTGGGCCGTTTTGCTGAAGACGGTGTACGCCCCGTAGGTCAGCCCGGCCCCCAGGCCCGCCAGGACCCCCGGCCCGTTCAGCCGCATCCCGGCCGGGTCGTAGGCCCGCCCCACCAGCGCGCAGCCCGCAAACGCCAGGAGGAGCGCCCCGCCCCGCCGGAGCGTCCACCGTTCCCCCAGAAAGAGCATACTGTACAGGGAAACCCAGATCGGAGCGGTGTACATCAGGACTGCCGCCACCCCCATCCCGGCCCGGTCAATCGCGTGGATGTAGACGACGTAGAACGCCGCCACGCCCACCAGTCCGAAGGCCAGAAAGAAGAGAACGTCGCGCCCGCTCAGGCGCAGGGAGGCCCGGTCTCGCCAGAGGAGGGCGAGGGAGAGGGCCAGGGCCGCAATCCCTGCACGGAAGAAGACAATGGTCAGCAGGGGGAGGCCGGAGGCCGCCAGGCCTTTGTAGAAGAGGCCCAGCGTGGCCCAGAGGGCCGCTGCCACCAGGACCAGGCCGTAGCCTCCGATGCGCCTCACAGCGCGACCTCAACCCCCAGGTTCTGCCGACGGGCCGCCTCCAGGACGGCCGCCGCGGCGGCGACGTCCTGCACGGCCACCCCCACCGATTTAAAGAGGGTGATTTCCTCCGGAGACGTCCGCCCCGGTTGGAGGCCGGCGGCGATCTCCCCCAGTTCGGCCCAGATGTGGGCTTCCGTCATCCGGCCCTCCCGGATAGGGATGAGCAGGTCGCCGGCCTCCGCCAGACTGGCGGCGCGGTGGTCAATGACGACGCGCGCCCGCAGGACGGTCTCGGTGGGGATTTCCCGCATCTGGGGCGTGTAGGCGCCGACGGCGTTGATGTGGGTGCCGGGACGGACGTCGACGTCGTCAAACACGGGAGTGGAGGAGGTGGTGGCGGTGCAGACCACATCCGCCTGCCGGACCGCCTCGGCGGGGCTGGCGGCGACGTGGACCGGGATGCCCAGCCGCCCGCCCATCTCATCGGCGTACGCGCGCGCCCTCTGCGGGTCCACATCGTAGACCCAGGCCTCCCGGACCGGCCGCACCGCGCAGACGGCCTCCAGTTGGGTCCGCCCCTGGACCCCGGCCCCGAAGACAGCAACGACGGCAGCATCCGGGCGGGCCAGCAGGTCGGTGGCGGCGCCGGAGGCCGCGCCCGTCCGCAGTGCCGTCAGCGACGCGCCCTCTATCGCCGCCACCGGCGCGCCGGTCTCGGCGTCTATAACCACCACCAGGGCATGGATGAGAGGCAGGCCCCGGGCCGGGTTGTCGTTGAAAACGGACACTATCTTGACCGCCATCCGATCATCCGCCGCCAGGTAGGCAGGCATAAAGAGGGTAAGGCCGTTGTGCCGGGGGACGTGGACCGGCACCCGCAGCGGCACTTCGGCCTGTCCGGTGGAGAGTTGGGCGAAGGCCCGCTTCATGGCCTCTACGGCATCCCGTATCGGCAGCGCTTGCCGCACATCGTGAGCGGAGAGGATGAGAATGCGCATGATACCTCCGGAAGCGAAAAGTGAAGAGTGAAACGGGTTCCAGCCACCTGATAGTTTGGAAAGCAGGACGCGGACGAGCGCGGAAAACGCGGAAAAATCTCCCTTTCGTTCTCACACCCAGACACAAAGGCACAAAGAAAATCAACATAAATCGTTGTGAGCTTTGTGCCTTTGGGGGAGATGCCTTTTGCCATACGTTTTGAAAAAGCGTCTATCCCCATTTGCCGCGCCCTGGAGCACACGGAAGAACACGGAAATGCACGGAAAATCATTTTTTATTTCCGTGTTCATCCGTGTTGATCCGTGTTTTTCCGCGTCCTATCTGGTGGATAGAAACGGGTCCAATCCACAAGGAAAACCGGGCGGTTCAGGGCACGGGCCAGGTCGTCGGGCCACATCTCGTCCAGCGACTGGCCCTCCGGACCGCGAAACATCACGGCAGGGAGGACAACGGTCTCCCGCCGCGAGCGCCCCTGGAGGGAGGCGACGACATCTCGGCCGGTCAGGAGGCCCGCTACGGTCACCGTCTCGCCGAAAAAGCGGTTGGGGACGGGGGCGACCTCCGCCCGGATGCCAGTCCGGTCGGCAAATTTCGCCGCCAGACCCTCCAGCATCGGCGCCATCAACTCCCCCGTAACCCAGGTCTGCCCCGGGCCCCCGAGTGCGGCCAGATTCCGCTCCACGCTCCGCCACCGGTCCAGCAGCGACCGCACCAGCCCCACCCCGTTCTCCCGCAGGTCCAGGCCGTCGTAGGCCGCGCGCGGGGGAATCCGCTCGCCCAGCCGGAGAATCCACTCGTCGCTCAGATAGACGAAGCGGACGCCCAGCCGACCCCGCAGGCGCCGCTGCCAGGCCGTCACCTGCTCCCAGACCCGGCGCATCTCCGGCAGGGTGTACGGCCGGCAGCCGCCCCGGTGGTCCTTTGTCAGCCCCACCGGGACCACGCTGACGGAGCGGACGGAGGGGTAGAGGTCCGCCAAGTCGCCGATGGAGCGGTCCAGGTGGGGACCGTCGTTCAGGCCCGGCACCAGGACCAACTGGGTGTGGACCTCAATGCCCATGCGGGCCAGGCGGCGCAGGTCGTCCATCACGTCGGGGGCGCGGGGGTTGCCCAGCACCCGCCGCCGGAGGTCCGGGTCCGTCGCGTGGACGGAGACGTAGAGGGGGCTCAGATGTTGCTCCCCGATACGGGCCCAGTCCTCTTCGGTCAGGTTGGTCAGAGTGATGTAACTGCCGAAGAGGAAGGAGTAGCGGTAGTCGTCATCTTTAATGTAGAGGGACGGGCGCAGTCCTCGGGGCATCTGGGCAACGAAGCAGAATTCGCAACGGTTGTTGCAGCGGCGGATTCCGGCATCAAAGATGGGATGGGCGAAATCCAGTCCCAGCGGTTCGTCGTACCGGCGGCGCGCCCGGAGGGTCTGCTCGGTTCCCTCCCGGCGGACGCGCAGGGTCAGCCGCTCCTCTGCCCCGTAAAACTGAACGTCTATGAGGTCCCGCAGGGGGTGACCGTTGATGGTCAGCAGTTCATCGCCGGGGCGCAGGCCCAACCGCGCGGCCAGACTGTTCGGTTGGACGGCGGAGATAACGCCAGGCATGGCGGGTTATTCCGACTCCGGCAACGGCGACCAGCGGTAACTCAGTTTGTAACTGCGCGCGATCATCAGCGTCTGGGTGGAGCGGACGCCGGGAATCTGGTGGATGTGATGAAGCAGAAAATCGGTCAGATGGCCCAGATCGCGACAGAAGACTTCCGTGACCAGGTCAAATGCCCCCAGGGTCATGACCAAGTAACTGACCTCGGGGAGTTCGGCAATCCGCCGGGCCACCTCGTCCACCTGCCCCGGGGCAACGGTGACGCCGACGATGGCGGGGGCCTGGAAGCCCAGTGCGTAGGGGTCCACAATCCCCACAGTGCGGATGACGCCTGCCTCCACCAGGGCGCGGTAGCGAAGGCGGACCGTCGTCTCGGAGACGCCTGCCTGGCGGGCGATATGGGTGAAGGGGGTCCGCCCGTCCTGCTGCAGGGTCTGCAGGATCAGACGGTCCAGGTCGTCCATTTGGGTTTGCATTATGCTCCTCCTTCCCATTTATGATACCCCAACCTATCCGGTTTGCAAGTGGTCCATCGCGCGGGGCGCATTTCCGCTTAGAGCGAGGCGTTTGGTAGCAGTGCATTGAATCGTGGTAAGACGTAGGGGGGGCTTTCAGCCCGCCCTATTTGGGGACAGCCTGGAAAGGCTGTCCTACATCTGGGGGGGTTCTTGCACCCATTAGAGCGCCGCCACGATCTTCTGCAGACCTACCAGGCGTTTTACGGCTTTGCGGATTTTCCGACCATCGTCTTTTGAAGAGGGGGGTTGGGGGCGGCTTCGCCGCCGCAGTGAAAAATATTTTTTCTTTTATTCTTCTGGCCCGGCAAAAGGCGGTTTTCGGCAATTTTCTAACCACCTGCCCCGAAAAAGCCAAACTTCAAGGGGAGGCCAGTAAGTTAACGCTTATGCGGGGAGGGGGGCAGGGGGGAGGGGCAATCAGCACAAGATGAATCTTGTGCCACAAGTTTCTGGGTAGATGCCCTATCACGCTCAGAAGGCCGGAGGACGAACAGCGCAAGATGAATCCTGCGTCACAAGTTTCTGGGTAGGGGGTGCGAAGTGCGCCGGAGCGAAGGGGAACTGGTGGGGACGTGCGAAATCTGCGGAAGAGGGTAAAATAGGGCGAAGGGCACTCTCTGGAAAGGAGTATTATGAGCCTGTATTGCGCGACAACCGATTCCCCCTTCGGCCCGCTGGTTCTGGTTGCTACACCGGCGGGCCTGTGCCGGGTGGGTCTCCCCGGCGAGCGTGGGGCCTCCCTGGAAGCCTGGGCAGCCCGATGGGTGGGGCCGGAACCACTGGAGGAGAACCCGGCCGCCCTCTCGGGGGCTGTCACCCAACTGCGGGAATACTTTTCCCGCATCCGGCGGGAGTTTGACCTGCCGCTGGACCTGCGGGGCACCCCCTTCCAGCGCCGGGTGTGGGAGGAACTGCGGCGCGTCCCCTACGGGCAGACCGTAGCCTACGGCGAACTGGCCCGCCGGGTCGGCCGGCCTGGCGCCGCGCGGGCGGTGGGCCGGGCAGTGGGGGCCAACCCGATTCCCATCATCGTCCCCTGCCACCGGGTCGTGGGCGCCGACGGCTCCCTGGTGGGCTACGGGGGCGGGCTGGAAATCAAGGCGGCACTGCTTCGCCTGGAGGGAGTGCTGTAAGGAGACGACAGAGGCATCATGCGGTCCCGATGGCGTTGGCTCTGGACTCTCGGACTGGTTCTCATCCTTCTGGTCATCGGCACATCCAATAACGAGCGGTATCTGGCGACCTCCGCTCGTCCCGCCGATGCGTACCCGATGCTCTCGCTGGAGGGGCATCACCGTCTGCTGGTGGTGGCCCCTCACTGCGATGATGAGACGCTGGCCGCCGCCGGCCTCATCCAGGCCGCCCGGCGGCACGGATTAGACGTCCGCGTCGTCATTGCCACCGCCGGCGACGGCTATATCCGGGCGACGGCTACCTGGTTTCGCCGTCCACCCCGGGCGATGGACTTCGTAGCCCTGGGGGAGATGCGCCAGCGAGAGTCCCTCGCGGCGCTTTCCCACCTGGGGGTGGATGAGAAAGACGTGGTCTTTTTGACCTACCCGGAGCGGCGAATCGGAGTGCTCTGGTGGCGCCACTGGAACACGCCGGACCACTCCCCGTTCACCGGACGGACGCGGAACCTCTACCCCCGCGCCTTCCGGTTCAACGCTCCCTACACCGGTCGGGCGCTGCTGGGAGACCTGCAGACATTGCTGGAGACCTTCCGTCCGGACCTGATCGTCTTCCCCCATCCCAACGATGCCCATCCCGACCATCGGGCGCTGAGCGCATTCGTTCGGCTGGCGGTCGCGATGGAGGAAAAACAGGACCCGGACTTCCGTCCGCTCCTGCTGGGGTATCTGGTCCACTATGGTCGGTTTCCCCAGCCGGTTGGGCGAAAACCCACCGCTTTCCTGCTCCCGCCCCGACAACTGGACGCGGTGGAAGAGTGGGTCCAGTGGCCGCTGGCGGAGCCGGACCTGAGGGCCAAAGAGGCGGCAGTGGAGGAATACTCATCCCAACTCAAAGTGCTGGGCCGTTTCCTGCGCAGTTTCGTCCGGCAGAACGAACTGTTTTCACCGACGGACGCCGTCACGTCCCTGGGAATTGTGGACGCCGCCAGCTGGCGGGATCCCGAGGAGATTTGGAGGGACTGGGCAGGGACGGACGGGCTGGTACGGGACCCGGTAAAGGATAGCATGGTCCGCTGGGTGGCCGCCGGAGCCGACATCAGCGGCCTGGTGTTGTTCCGGGCCGGGGATTCCCTCTGGGTCGGGATAGAACTACGCCGTTCCCCGTCGCCTGCGTATGATTACCGGGTTTACCTGCGCGCCGTCTTCTCCAACGGGGAATCCACGACCCGGCTGGGCCGCTGGGGAGTGGTCCGGCAGGGGGAATGGGAACAGCATGGACGTTTCCTGTGGTATCGGGTGGACCTGGAGGAGTTGGGCGACCCTCCATGGATTGCGCTGGCGGCGGAGACCCGGCAGGGGGAGGTGCTGGACTTCACGGCCTGGTATTTGCTCCATCTGGGGGGATAGGGTTCAGACAGGTCTGCTATCAGCCCGCGGGGCTTTGCATTCTGAGCCCGACCGTTTTGCAACTGGAAAAACTATTTGGGCAGTCAACCGCGACGCTCCCTCACCCCACCCCCGACCCCTTCTCCTCTCCGCTCGCTTTCAGCGGCGGAGGCCCTCACCCCTCCCCCAGCCCCTCCCCTCTCCCGCAAGCGGGAGAGGGGAGGGGTATGGGGTGGGGTGAGGGGGCAAATTCCACCCCAGGCAATCGCCCAAATAATTTGTTAAGCTGCAATATGGTCGGGCGGGCTTTCTGCTTGAATCGTGGTGAGTAGAGCGGGCTTTCAGCCCGCCATATTGGTGATAGCCTGGAAAGGCTGTCCTACCGGTGTTTCTTATGCCCGTTGGAGTGCCGCCACGATTTCCTGCAGACCTGCGCCTTCACTCCCCGAGAACCTGCACCGCCCCTGGCCCCAAGAGGTCCGCCAGTTTCTCCCCCAGTTCGTCGCAGTAACGGGTGGAGTGGTTGGGGAATTCCAGGACGACGTCGCCGTTGGCTCCGCCCACCAGACGGAAGGTAAAGCGGTCCTCCCCGGGGTAAGCCGTCAGCAGTTCGTGGACGGCGGAGAGGAGGCGGAAGTCCCGCTCGTTGTCGCCGCTGCGCCGGATAGTGATCTGGACCGTTCGGCCCGGGCTACTGTAACGCAGGCTGGCAGCCTGCGCCACCGCTGGCATCTCCGCTTCCACCCAGGTACCGGTCCGATACTCACATCGGGGTGATTCCCTCACCGCCACCGTCCCGTTGGGTCGGGGACGGGGGATCTCCTCGGGCCGCCGGACCCACTGGCAGATGAGACTCGGCGGCTCGCGCCGGGCATCCACTTTGCCGCAGACCACCACCAAGGCCTCCGGCTGCCACTTCTCCCGGCTCTCCGCCCAGACGCGCGGGAAAACGACCACGTCGCAGGCCCCGTAGAGGTCCTCCAGGGTGACGAAGGCCATCTCCTTGCCGTCCTTCGTCGTGTGCCGCCGGACCCGCCGGACGATTCCGGCGACGGTCACGACGGACTCGTGCGGCTCCTCGTGCAACTGCCCAGCGTAGGCGTTGATGACGTCCGCCAGTTCGCGCGCCGCGCGGGTCAGCGGATGCTCGGAGAGGTAGACCCCCATCAGGTCCTTTTCCCACTCCAGTATCTCCCGCAGGGGCACCTCCGGAATCGGCGGCAGGCCGAGGAAGAGCCCCTCGTCGTCCCCTAACTGGACGCCGGTGGCCTCGCCGAAGAGGCTGAGTTGCCCCATATCCCGCGCCTGGTGGGTCCGGGCGCTGAGGTCCATCATTCGGTCTATTGCGGCCAGCAGGCGGGCCCGGGGGCCGAACTCATCCAGCGCCCCGGCCCGGATCAGGCTCTCCAGCGCCCGCCGGTTGACCAGCCGCAGGTCCACCCGACGGCAAAAGTCGGCCAGCGAAGAGAAGGGACGGTCGCCCCGCGCGGCGAGAATGGCGCCGACAGGGCCATCCCCCACGTTTTTGACCGCGCCCAGGCCGAAGCGGATACCGTTCCCTTCTATGACGAACTCCAGGCCGGAGCGGTTGACGCTGGGCGGCAGGACCTCTATGCCCATCCGGCGGCACTCGTTGACCAGAATGCCGACCTTCTCCGTGTTGTGCCGCTCCACCGTCAGCAGGGCGGTCATGTATTCCAGCGGGTAGTGGGCCTTCAGGTACGCCGTCTGGCAGGTGAGGGCACCGTAAGTGGTTGCATGCGACTTATTGAACCCATACCGTGCGAAGAACTCAATATCATCAAAAATCCCCTCGGCGACCTCCCGCGCAATGCCCCGGGCCTGGCAACCCTCCACGAACTGGGCCCGATGGGCCAGAAGGGCGTCCTTCTTCTTCTTGCCCACCGCCTTGCGGATGGTATCCGCCTCGCCGGGCTCGTACCCCGCCAGGTCGGTCGCGATGCGGATAATCTGCTCCTGATAGACGATGATGCCGTAGGTCTCGTCCAGGATGGGGGCCAGGGCCGGATGGCGGTACTCCACCTTCTCCTCGCCGTGCATGCGGCGGATGTAGGTGGGGATGTACTCCATCGGGCCGGGGCGGTAGAGGGCCAGCGCGGCGACGATGTGGTCATAGCGGGTGGGGCGCATTTCTGTCAGCACCCGCCGGAAACCCGCGCCTTCTACCTGGAACACTCCCATCACGTTGCCACTGGAAAGCAACTCGTAGATTTTGGGGTCATCCAGCGGGATGGAGTCCAGGTCCAGCGAGACGCCGTGCCGCTGGCGGATGAGGTCGCAGGCGCGGCGCATAATGGTCAGCGTGCTCAGCCCCAGGAAGTCCACCTTCAGGAGACCGATGGCTTCCAGGTCCTCCATCGGCCACTGGGTGACGGCGCTGAGGACGGCCTCGCCCGTCTCTTCTGACTCCTCCCCGTTCTCCCGCTCCTCTGCTCCCCTGCCCCTCCGCTCCTCTGCTCCCCTGCCCCTCCGCTCCTCCGTTCCTCCGCTCCCCTGCTCTTTGGTGGGCCGGTGAAGGGGACAGTAGGTCACCAGCGGAGCGTCCGCAATGACCACGCCGGCGGCGTGGGTGGAGGCGTGCCGGGCCACTCCCTCCAGTTGCATCGCCGTATCCAGCAGTTGCCGGACATAGGGAGTGGTCCGGTAGAGTTCGGCCAGTTCCGGCACCCCCTCCAGCGCCTCGGCGATGGAGACCGGTTTGCCGGGGATGGACGGGATGAGTTTGGCGATGCGGTCCACTTCCGGGAGGGGGATGTCCATCACGCGGCCCACGTCCCGCACCGCCGCGCGGGCCCCCATCGTCCCGAAGGTGATAATCTGGGCGACGTTCTCCTGCCCGTACTTCTGGACGGCGTACTCAATCATCTCCGCCCGCCGGTCGTCGGGGAAATCCAGGTCAATATCGGGCATGGTGACCCGGCCCGGATTGAGGAAGCGCTCAAAGATGAGGTTGTTGGTCAGGGGGTCCACGCGAGTGATTTCCAGGCAGTAGGCGACGATGGAGCCACCGGCGGAGCCCCGGGCGTTGTACCAGATACCCCGCTCCCGCGCCGCCCGGCACAGGTCCCAGACGATGAGGAAGTAGGTGTCAAACCCCATCTGGTGGATGACGGCTAATTCGTGCTCCAGCCGCTGGCGGATCTCGGGGCTCTCGGCCCGGTCACCGTAGCGGCGGCGGAGGCCCTCTTCGCAGAGGAGGCGCAGGTACGACTGGGGCGTGTATCCCTCGGGGACCGGGAATGGGGGCAAGTGGGGACGGCCGAACTCCAGTTCCACCTGGCACATCTCGGCGATGCGCAGGGTGTTGGTCAGCGCCTCCGGCACCTCGGCGAAGAGCGCGGCCATCTCCTCGGCGGTGCGCATATAGTAGGTGTCCCCTTCATAGCGCATGCGGCCCGGGTCTTTGAGGGACTTGCCGGTCCCGATGGCCAGCAGGGTATCGTGGACGGGGGCCTGCTCGCGGGTGAGGTAGTGGACGTCGTTGGTCGCCACCAGGGGGAGAGAGAACTCCCGGGCGAATTCCAGCAGGTGGCGGTTGACCCGATGGAGGTCCGGAAGGTCGTGGTCCTGCAGTTCCAGGTAGAAGCGGCCGGGGAAGCGGTCGCGGTACCAGGCGATGACGGCCCGCGCCTCCTCCAGGCGTCCGTCTATGATCAGGCGCGGGATTTCGGAGGATTTGCAGCCGGAGAAGACGATGAGCCCTTCGCCGTACCGCTCCAGGGTCTCCTTATCTATGCGGGGCTTGTAGTAGTACCCCTCCAGCATGGCGATGGTCGCCAGGCGGAGGAGGTTCCCATAGCCGGTCTGATTCTGGGCCAGCAGGAGGAGGTGGTAGGGCTTGCGGTCCTCGGCGGCGTTGCGCTCGTGCAGGCGGCGCGAGGCCAGATACGCCTCCAGGCCAATGATGGGCTTGACCCCCGCCTCCTGCGCGGCCTGGTAGAACTCCACGACGCCGTAGAGGGCGCCGTGGTCGGTGATGGCCAGCGCGGGCATGCCCAACTCGGCGGCCCGCTGCGTCAGCGCCTTCGGCGTACAGAGGCCGTCCAGCAGGGAGTAGTGGGTATGGACGTGGAGATGGACAAACGGCATATCGCGTGTCGGTTATCGCGTATGGCTTATCGCGTATCGCCTATCGCCTATCTGTCGTATGCCAACACATCGTTCCGCATAAGAGAGCTCTTTAGCCTCACAGAAACCGCCGAGACATCGTGCCGCCTCAACAACAGGGCGGTAACCTATTTAAGGAAAAGCGCTCGCGAGGAGAGGCGAATCTGTCACCTACGGTGTGGAACGATGTGTTGGCGGACCCCCTCTTACACCCGGCACGATGTATTGGCATATGACACGTATCGGTTATCGCGTATCGCAGTACCTCATCGGTTATCGCATCGCGATGTACGATATGCGATGTGCGATGTGCGATACGCGATACGCGCTCATAGCCGCGCGTGTTTCTCGGCGTGGAGGCGCAGGACACGCTCCTGGACTTCTGCCAGATAGCGGCCCTTGAGGGGAAACCAGTGCAGGATGGCCGCGCCGATGATGAGCGCCGCGCCCGGTATCAAGCCGATAAGCACTTTGATCCCGAAGAGCGCGCTGGCGGGCTGGTCTAGGGTAATCTGGCCGCCGTGCGCCTCCCGGGGGATGAAGCCCGTCGTCTCCAGAATGAAGGGGATGAGGGCCAGCGCGACCGACTGGGCCGGCTTCGTCAGCAGGGCGTTGACGCCGAAGAAGGCGCCCTCCCGCCGGACCCCCGAGCGGAGTTCGTCCTCGTCCGCCACCTGGGCAAAGAGGACGTTGGTCAGCGTCTGCGGGCCAGCCAGCCCAAACCCGGCCACGGCCAGGCAGACTGGGATGAGCGGGTTCGGCACCACGGCGATCAGGACCAGGGCAATCCCCGCCAGCAGAAGCAGCGCCTGCTGAGCGCCTGCCACCCCAAGCCTTCGGCGAATGGGAGATGTCATCGGGACGCCGATGAAGAGGGGAATGAAGACCGTTGCCAGCAAGAGAATCGCGTTTATCCGGAGCACATAGTCAGCCAGGTAGAAGAGCATCCCTACCACCAGCGATTGCATCAGGATGGACATAAAGTTCTGGGAGACCAGAAGCAGGAAAGACTTACTGGTAAAGGTGTAGCGAATGGCCTCTTTCAGGGGCAGGGGCTGGTCCACCTGGTAGAACTCCGGGCGCTCCCTCACCTTGAGTGTCGTGGCGATGACCAGCAGCGCGCTGACCGCGCCGACCACCACCATAGAGACCTGCAGAGGCAGGAAGGACGGGGAGGTCCCGGTTTTAGGGCGAAACAGCTCTGGAATGATAAACCCCAGAAGGAAGCCCAGCAGTCCGAAGAGGGAGGCCGAAATTTGCAGATGATTCCGTTCAGCATCCGACTCGCTGACTTCCGGCAGGAGGGCCGAATACACCAGGCCGACGATGGTGTAGCAGGTGTCGTAGAGGAGCATGGTGACCAGCATCCACCCGAAGAGGGCCACCTGACCGGCTCGGGCGGGGGCCAGCCAGACCAGGATGAACGTCAGGCCCAGGAAAGGGGCGGTGTAGCGCATGTAGGGGATGCGCCGCCCCCGGCGGGAGCGGGTGCTGTCGGTGATGTAGCCGAAGAGCGGGTCATTCAGCGCGTTCCACACCGCGTAGATAGCGGACGCGATCCCGATCCAGCGAGCCTGCAGACCCATGTAGTCCTGGTAGAAGATGGGAAGCAATGCCCCGTACGTCCCGGAGACCAGAGAGGCGCCCAGGGCGGCCAGTCCCCAGATGAATTTGTAGCCGGCGCTCAGACGGACCGGTGCGATGGTTTCAGGGGTGACGGAAGCGTGCATGGTTTCCTCCGGATGGAACGTGGGAAGGTACGATGGTCATCGCGGCGGGACGGTCTGGGGTGATTATAGCACCGGAGAGGGCAAAAGGCAATCGGAACCGGTTGACTATCGCTTGAATTGTGGTATGCTCCTTATGTATGAAACGTATACATCCGGAAATCTCAAAAATAAACGATACGCATCGGGGAGGCCTGCCGCCCCATTTCCGTCATAATTTTACCGTCCTGCTGATAGACTACATCTTCTTCGGGGGGGCCTATTCGCTGCTGAACCCGAACACGGTCCTGCCGGCCTTCGCCCGCACGCTGACGGCGTCGGAGCCACTGATCGGGATGGTCAGCACCGCGATGGCGGCAGGATGGCTGCTGCCCCAATTCCTGGTGGGGGCTGTAATCGGGCAAAAGCCCCGCAAGAAGCCGTACTTGCTCTGGGCCATCTACACCGGTCGGCCTATCTACTTCCTGCTGGCAGGAGTCATCTGGGCGGGCCTGACCCGTTACCCCGTATGGATGCTGGTCGTCTTCCTGGCCGGGATAGGCCTGTTCAACGTATTAGACGGTATCGCCGCGGTGGCGTGGTTTGACCTGATGGGGGCAACGATCCCCCCGACCCGACGGGGGCGGCTGGTCGGGGCGGCGCAACTGATCGGGGGACTTTCGGGCATCGGCATCGGCGCACTGGTGGGGGCCATCCTCTCCAGTCCGATGCTCCCGTATCCCCGAAACTACGCGGCCCTCTTCGGCCTTGCGGGTCTGGCCCTGACGCCGTCCACCATCACCCTGACCCTTCTTCGGGAGCCGGAGAGAGATGCATCCTCCCTCGCTGCCGCCTCCCTGAGCCTCCGCCGCCAGTTGCGGGAAGTTTGGGGAGGGTGGCCCGACTTCCGGCGCCTGGTCTTCGGGCGCTGGCTGATTGGGCTATTTGGGCTGGCCCTCCCTTTCTACATCCTGCACGCGACGGAAGTGGTGGGATTGCCCAAAGTGGTGGTGGGCTGGTTTGTCTCCGCGCAGATGGTGGGGGGCATTGTCGCCAGTATCGGGCTGGGCTGGCTGAGCGAGCGCTGGGGCCCCCGGGCCGCGCTCTGGGCCGGCGCCACCGCCACGCTCATCAGTCCGTTGCTGGCACTGCTCATCCACCTGACCGGGAGCCTCTGGCTCGTTCAGACATACCCTCTGGTCTACTTCTGCTACGGCATCACCAACAACACCTGGATGATGGGGATGTTCAACTATCTGCTGGAGATCGCACCGGAGGACCGCCGCCCGCTCTTCGTGGGGCTCTACAACACCCTGGGCGGGGTGTTGGTACCGGTCTCTTTCCTGGGCGGGGTCCTCCTGCGGCTCACCTCTTACCCGTTTCTGTTCGCCGTGACCGCGCTGGGAGTTGCCGGTGGGCTTTGGATGAGCCTGCGGCTGAGGGATACCCGGGCGTAGATGACAGACCACAGATGGAAACGGTAGAGGACGTTCGGCTCCGTTCCGTCCCGACCGGGTCCGGCGTACCCCACCGAACCGGGTACCCGGGGTGGATTTCCCGGGGGGCCCTTCTGCTGGCGCTCTTCGGCGGGGGAGCGGTCGCCGGGCCGGCGCTCCACCGCTGGCTGATAGACCGGGACGCCATCCAGGCCTGGGTGGCCGCGCTGGGCCCCTGGGGGCCGCTGGGGAGCATCCTCCTGAACGCAGCGCAGGTGCTGCTGGCGCCCGTCCCCGGCCAGATTTTCGGTCTGGTCAACGGCTACCTCTACGGTGTCGTCCGGGGCACCCTCTACAGTTGGCTGGGCGTCCAGTTGGGGTCGGCGCTGGCGATGGGGCTGGGGCGCTATCTGGGCCGCCCGCTGGTCGCCCGGCTGGCCGGCCCGGCGCGGCTGGCGCGCTGGGACCGCCTGGCCCGCCGTCAGGGGCCGACATTCTTCCTGCTGGTCTTCCTGCTCCCGCTCCTGCCGGACGACCTGGCCTGTTTCGTCATCGGACTGAGCCCGCTCTCCATCCCGTACATGCTGCTCCTGGCCGGGGTGGGACGGCTCCCCGGGCTGGTTCTCAGCAGTTGGGTGGGGGCCAACGCGACCCGTCCCTCGGCGGGGGTCTGGGCTGTCCTCGTGGGGGGCGGACTGGCACTGGCGTACCTGTTCGGCCAGTACCGGGAACGGATAGAAGACGCGATCCTCCGAACCGTGAAACGTGAAACGGAATCCGCGATACGGAACACGCCATGTTCGTAGACGAAGCAACGATCTATGTGAAAGGCGGGGACGGAGGGAACGGCTGTGTGGCCTTCCGGCGAGAAAAATTCGTCCCCTTCGGCGGGCCGGCGGGGGGGGACGGCGGCAAAGGGGGAGACGTTATTCTCCACGTGGACCCGCACCTGAACACCCTCTACCGCTTCACCCGCCAGCGCCACTTTCGCGCCGGGCGGGGCCAGCACGGACGGGGCAAGAATCAGCACGGGGCCGACGGCGCCGACCTGCGGGTGCCGGTGCCCCCGGGGACGGTCGTGCGGGACGCCGCCACCGGGCGGATTCTGGCCGACCTGACGGAGCCCGGGCAGGAGGTGGTGGTGGCCCGGGGCGGACGGGGAGGACGGGGCAATGCCCGCTTCGCCACCCCGTCCCATCAGGCCCCCCGCATCGCCGAGAACGGGGAGCCGGGGGAGGAGCGGACCCTCCACCTGGAACTGAAACTCCTGGCCGATGTGGGACTGGTCGGGAAGCCCAACGCCGGGAAATCCACTCTGCTGGCGGCGGTGACGGCGGCGCGGCCCAAGATTGCCCCGTATCCCTTCACCACTCTGGAGCCCCATCTGGGCGTTGTCGTCCTGGATGCCCAGACCGACTTCGTCATGGCCGACCTCCCCGGCCTGATAGAAGGGGCCAGCCAGGGCAAAGGGTTGGGGCATGAATTCCTGCGCCACGTGGAGCGCACCCGTCTTCTGATCCATCTGCTGGACGGGACGGCGGAGGACCCGCTGGGGGACTTCACGGCCATCAACGCCGAACTGGCCGCGTTCGGCCACGGGCTGGACCGGAAGCCCCAACTGGTGGCCTTCAACAAAATGGACATGCCCGAGGCCCGGGAGCGCTGGCCCCGGGTACGGGACGAACTGCGGGCCCGGGGCTACCCGGTCTTCCCCATCTCCAGCCTGACCCGGGAGGGGGTGCAGGACCTGATGTGGGCGGCGGCCCGGAAACTGGAAGAACTCCCCCGTATGCCCGAACCCGCTCGCGAAATCCCGGTCTTCCGGCTGGAGGACGACGAGCGGACGTTCTGGGTGGAGCGGGAGGCCGACGGCTGGCGGGTCTGGGGGAAGCGAGTGGAGCGGCTGGCCGCGATGACCCCGCTGGAACTGGAGGAGGCCGTCCACCGCCTGCACCGCTCCCTGGAGGCCATGGGCGTGCTGGACGCCCTGCGGGAGGCTGGGGTCCAGCCCGGGGATACGGTTCGGATTGGGAAAGTAGAACTGGTGTGGGAGGAGGAGGACTAACAGGATGCAGGAGGCAAGAGGCAAGAAGAATGGCGTTTGTAGTCAGCCACGAAGCGCAGCGGAGTGGCGTTTCCGGCACTCCACTTCGTTTCGCGCCTGACTACGAACGGTTGGTAGTCAGCCACGAAGCGCAGCGGAGTGGCGTTTCACCCGTTAGAAGGAGGAGACCATGCCCGCGATAGACCTCTCCGATACCTTGTGCCTCCACTACGAGGAGGTGAACCCCACCGGTACGCCGCCCGTTCTTCTGCTGCACGGCCTGGGTTCCGCCGGTGGGGACTGGATCATGCAATTCGGCCCCCTCTCCCAGGCGGGGTACCGGGTGCTGGCCCCCGACATGCGAGGCTTCGGTCGCTCCAGCGCTCCGCCCGAAGTGACCGTCCAGGCAATGGCGGAGGATATGGCGCTCTTCCTGGAGCAAATGGGCGCGGTGCCGGCCCATGTCGTGGGCATCTCTATGGGCGGGACGGTGGCCCAGCAACTGGCGCTGGACCATCCCGAACTGGTGCGCCGTCTGGTGCTGGTGAACACGTTTGCCCGCCTGCGCCCGCAGAACCCGAGCGGCTGGCTCTACTTCCTGGCGCGAACCATCCTGAGCAATCTGGTCGGCCCGGAGCGACAGGCCGAAATGGTGGCCCATCGGCTCTTCCCCCGCCCCGACCAGCAACTCCTGCGGGAGAATATCATCCGGCGTATCACCCAGACCAACCCCTGCGCGTATCGGTCTGCCATGCGCTCCCTGATGCGCTTTGATACGACGGGCCGTCTGGGCGAACTGCGCATACCCGTCCTGGTGGTGACGGGTGCGGAAGACACCACCGTGCCGCCGCCGGTCCAGTACGCCCTGGCGCGGGGGATCCCGGGCGCCCGGCACGTCGTCGTGAAAGGGAGCGGTCACGGCATTATCGCCGATAACCCCGGCGAGTTCAACCGCATCCTGCTGGAATTCCTGGCGGAGGAGAGAGGCTGACCTTCTCTCCGCTGTCCGGGCAACAGGGCCGAAATGAAAAGGCGCTCCTACCACAACCGGTGTTGCGGCCAGAGCGCCTTGCTTTGAGGCCAGGACAGGGACCCGAAGGTCCCGCCGCGCGGCTACACAACCAGCCCCGCGACCGCGTTGAAGGTGGGACGCAGCAAGGTCACATACTCCTCCCTTCGCTGAAGTTTGGCTTTTTGGCCGAAGGGGCGTAACTACCTACCCCGATGGCTGGGATGCCCACTTTTTCGGCGCGCTGGCCTCACCCTCCCCCAACCCCTCCCCTCTCCCAAACTTCGTTTGGGAGAGGGGAGGGGGAGCAAAGAAGGGGTTTTGCGGAGGCCTTTGGCCTCCGCAAAACCCGCCCCACCCCCGGCCCCTCCCCCAAGCGCAGCGATGGGGGAGGGGGGATAAAGGGGGTGGGGGCAAATGTTCGCCCCATTGGGCTTTTAGCCCCTGGCGTAGGTAGTTACCAGGCGTTACTATTGCTCTCACCCCTCCCCAACTCTCCTCTCTCCCACATGTACAGGCGGGAGAGGGGAGGAGGTTGGGGGGTGGGACGAGGGCAGAAGGCAGCAGACTGCCGGAATCATTTTCCAGGCTGCCATATCGCCAGGCAAAGAAAGTCCGACAAAGTTGGGACACCTCCGCAGGCAAGCGCGGGCTTGACGCCTGCTCAATCTATGCTACCATAGGACGAGAAGATGCACTCCACCGAATCCCGCTATCTCTATCTGACGGCCTTCCTGGGCGGTATGGTCTCCCTGGGGGTGGAACTGGCGGCCTCCCGCCTGCTGGCCCCCTTCTTCGGCGAGTCGCTGCCGGTATGGGCCGCCGTCATCGGCCTGATCCTCCTCTACCTGACGGTGGGCTATTTTCTGGGCGGCCGCTGGGCCGACCGCTCCCCCCACCCCGCCACCCTCTACGAAATCGCCGTCTGGGGGGCGTGGCTGGTGGGGCCGGTCCCCTTTGTGGCCCGGCCGGTGCTCCTCTTGGCGGCCGAAGGCATAGCCCGCCTCAACCTCCCGCTGACCGTCGGCCCCTTCGCGGCCGTCCTCCTTCTCTTCGCCGCGCCCGTCACGCTGCTGGGCTGTCTCTCCCCCTTTGTCATCCGGCTGCTGGTGGACCGGGTGGAGAGAACGGGCGGGGTCGCCGGACGGGTGTACGCCCTCTCCACTAAGGGAAGTTTGCTGGGGGTGTATCTGACCGTCTTCGGGCTGATCCCCGCCCTGGGTACCCGTAACACGTTCGTGGTTCTCTCGCTGGCGCTCCTGCTTCCGGCACTGGTCGGGCTGGCCCGCGCCCGGCCCGGGCGCGCCGTCCTCTACCTCTGGATGCCGCTGACGGTGCTGGCGCTGGCCCTCTGGGCGCGCAGTCGGCCGGTCAGGCCCCAGCCCGGGGCCATCTACGAGACCGAATCGGCCCACCACTACATCCAGGTGGTGGAGCGGGACGGGTGGCGGTATCTCTTCCTGAACGAGGGGCTGGGCATCCACTCCGTCTATCGGCCCGGCGCGCGCCGGGTCGGTGGGACGTGGGACCTCTTCCTGGTGGCCCCCCTCTTCAACCCGCCGCCGTTCTCCCCCGACCGGGTTCGCTCCCTGGCGATGGTCGGGCTGGCGGGCGGGACCGTCCCCAAACTCTATACGGCCTTCTACGGCCCCATCCCCATAGACGGGATAGAACTGGACCCGGTGGTGGTGCGGGTGGGTCGGGAGTACTTCGGGATGACGGAGCCGAACCTTCAGGTGACGGTGGGCGATGGGCGGGCCGTGCTGGCCCGCTCCCCGCGCCGCTACAGTGTGGTCGGGGTGGATGCCTATCGGCTCCCCTACATCCCCTGGCATCTGACGACGGCCGAATTCTTCGGGGAAGTATACCGGCATCTGGAGGAGGACGGCGTGGTAGTGGTGAACGTGGGCCGTACTCCCGGGGACGACCGTCTGGTGGCGGCCATTGCGGCCACCCTGCGCGTCGTCTTCCCCACGGTTCACGCCATAGACGTTCCCAACTCCTTCAACACCATCCTGGTCGCCACGGTCCAGCCCACAATGGCGGAGAATTTGCGGGCGAACCGGGAGGTGCTGGCGGACCCCGACCTGCGCGCGATCGCGGACGAGGCGCTGGAGAACCTGCGGCCTGTGCCGGAGGGGGGCATCGTCCTCACCGACGACCGGGCGCCGGTGGAAGCGATCACCCATGCGATGATTCTGGCGTATCTGGCGGGGAGTACGGAGTAGCAGGGAAGTATTATTTCGCACTAAAGTAAAATCCGCACCGCGCTTGCTATAACTTCTCTGGGGGGCACAAAGCCCCCACCTATAGGTTTCTGGTGGTCGCAACTCGCCCTCACCCTACCCCCTGCCCCCTCCCCTCTCCCGCTCGCCTCCGGCGGCGGGAGAGGGGAGG
>DAOTWL010000141.1:0-20825 GCA_034435875.1 Anaerolineae bacterium | reverse complement strand
ATAATGGGCCTGGCCGTGGACCGTCTCCGGCGAGGGATCTGGGACGCTGGAAAGCAAGCGCGCAAAGCGCTCCGGCACGCCCGCTATGCTGATGTTCCTGATTCAATCTCTATTCCCTTTTCCGATTCAATCCCTACTCCCTTTTCCGATTCAATCTCTACTCCCTCTTCCGATTCAACCTCTCCTTCTAAAATTTGGCAGGCGGCCTTAGCTGAACTCCAGCTGGAAATGACCCGCGCCACCTTTGAGGCCTGGCTGCGAGACTCTCGCCTGGTGTCCTACGAGGATGGCGTCTTTGTCATCGGCGTCGCCAACATATACGCGCGCGCCTGGCTGGAGAGCCGGCTCCGGCTTGTTGTGGAGCGGGTCCTCACTCGCCTCACCGGGCGGACGGCCTCGGTACGGTTTGTCGTAAGAGAGTCAGAAGAGAGGCCAAGGCAATCCGCGAGTTGCGCAGGCCTCAGTACGGTCTCCTGGCAATGTTAGACAAAGAGACTTTAGAACAGCTTTGCAATGCGGTAGACGCGGCCCTGGCAAGCCGGGGGCTGGCCGGAGCGCGCGTGACCGGTAGGACAGTTACCCCCTACGAAATCCGCCTGTCGGTTTCTGTCCCCCGTAGCGATATTCTCCCTGTCAAGTTAGCCCCCCTTCTGCGGGGCTTGCGAAACGTCCCGCCGGTCACCGCCGTCCTGGGCGTTGCGGACGACGGCGTCCCCCTGCCGATCCGTCTGTCGTCCCCCGAGGTGCGTCACATCCTGGTCGCCGGGCCGGCAGGATGCGGAAAGTCGGCCCTACTGCGGACTGTCGCAATCTCTACCTCGTACTTCACCCCAGCCTGGGAGTGGCCGTATCCCCCGCCCCGCCGGACCTGGGCCGCCTGGTCCAGGCGCGCCGGCGGCGGGAGACCTGGCCACCGGTCGCGGCCAAAACAACCGGCCCTTTTTCCTGGGATGTTTGGAGAAGAATCTCCGCGGGGCCGTTGTGGTAGGATAAAAAACACCAAGCAGTGGGTTGGGCAAGTTGCCCAAGAAGAATAAATTGGGGAGGTGGGAATGGTGAGGCAGGCGCCTATAGATGCACGACTGTTGGAATACCTCGCGAAAATTTGGCAAGCGATTATACCGTTAGTGCCCTCGTTGGAAGTGTACGATTATACGCGCGGTTATAGATTCCGGTGGAAAGTCTGTTCACTCTCCGATCGAGAAGGAGTAAAGAAATATTACTTCTATGGCCTAATTGGCTTGTGGGAAAGCCTATTTGTTGAGTGCGACTTCCCGTCTTTTAGTGTTTCGCGGTTCCACGAAAACGAGGGGGGATGGATTGATTTCCTTAAGGAGATTGCAGAGCAATTGCCATTTTGGGAGTGGACAGAGGATAATCAGGGGCAAATAGAGTATCTGGCACAGAGGATATCTGATTGGGCAATGACAACGGAGAATTGGGGTCAAAGGGGTTATGTTGTCTCTTTTCTAAATCACCCAGAGATAAGAAGAGCGGAGCTGTTTTACCCTACCGTAAGAGTGAGATTCAGGGGCCTGGCTTGGCCTCACGATCCGTGTGCGAAAATAGTTATCGCGCCTCAGGGATTTCGGTCAATACGATTAGACGATCAGGAACCCAGCCTCGGAATCATCCTGGATGCTCTCCATACGATTGCTGATGCCCTTCCGCGCCACCGATGAGATATTTGCTATGTATCGGCGCGGAGATGGTAGCCAAATGCGGAGATGCTCCTGCCTGCGGTGTCGGCTGTGTCCCCAATCTCCGAGGAGTCGCTTCGGGCCGACAGAACCCACGTGGTTTTTGGCGCGTGAGACAAGAATGGTGGTTTTGGGGCATTCTACTCAATCAAAGCCCGGGGCAGGTCAATGGCAGGCCCCGCGGCGGCTTTCCAGCAAGGGGCCGGGCCCGCGTTCTGCCTGCCGATAGCCGGCGCGCTTTTCCTGGAATATCTGATGGTAGGCCCAAGACAAAAGAAGAGTCCCCGCAGGGCTGTTGTAGTAGAATGAAAAAACACCCAAGCGGCGTATATTTATAGTGAAAGCAGGCTCAAGCTTGAGATATTGGGGGAGAGAAGCACTTGTAAACTATGCACTCGCATCTGCAAGCTTCAGTGAGCCGACTTGTTGGCTTTTTGTAGTCGGTTTATTGCCCAAAGGATTTAGCTTTATACACGTGCACGAGTACGATCCCGACCTCAATGCTATCCTGGATGCTCTCTATATGCTTGATTTGAGACCTTCTCAGCTTGATTAGGCAAGTTGCCCCAAAAGAGTGCCTTAGGAGGTGAAAATGACTCAGGTATCTACAAATTACCAAGTGCTGGACCACCTCAATAAGATTTGGCGGGCAATTATCCCCCTGGTGCGGGTCTTGAATGTCAGTGATACCGACCGGTGGGAAGTTGCTTCGCCATTTTGGCCCCGAATACAGAGATACTCCTTCTGGGGCCAAAGGGGCTTAGAAACTCTAACTGTTATATATAGCTCCCACCATTTTAGTGTTTCGCGGTCTTCTAAAGACTGGGATACCTGGAACGATTTCCTTGAGAGCATTGCCAGTCAATTGCAGACCTGGGGGTGGACAGAGGACAAGCAGGAACAAAGAGGGCATCTGGGACGGAGAATGGTTGAATTAGTAAGGGGGAATCTGGACAAGGGGCGTCGCGTTGTCACTTTTCCAGATAGTCCAGAGATTAAAGAAGCCGTTCTGGACTACAAAACCGTAACAGTGAATTTCGGTGTCCCGATTCCCTGGAGTTTTAAGGCGGATTTTACGTCCGAAGGACTTCAATCAGTGTCTGTATACAATCACTCCCCAGACCTCAATGCCATCCTGGATGCACTCCGTATAGTTGCTGATGCCTTTTCTTAAGGGGGCAAGGATGGCTTTGCTGTCTATAAATACCACAATATTGGAACACCTCACAACAATTTGGCGGGCGATTATACCTCTGACGCCCAAATTGGAGGTGTACAATGATGAATCCAAGTGGGAAGTCTCTTTGTTTTTTTGGCCAGAAAAGACTGAAGATTACTACTTCCGTGGTCAAATTGGCTCGCAGGAGCTAATTGTTGTGCATAGCTTCAGCTATCTTGGCGTTTTGCGGCATTCTGAAAACTGGGATGTCTGGAACAATTTCCTTGGGGGTATTGCTAATCAATTGCAGGTCTGGGGATGGACCAAGGACAAGCCGGAACGAATAAGTCATCTGAGACTGAAAATAGACAGTTGGGTAAGGAAGAGCTGGAACGAAAGACGTCACACTGTTGTCTCTTTTCCAGATCGTCCAGGAATGAAAAAAGCAATTCTGGAATACCCCATCCTGAAAATGGGCTTCGGAGACCAGGGTTCGGGGTATTTTATATCACATTTCGTGCCCAGAGGGTTTCACTCAGTCAGCGTGTTCCACCACGATCCTGATCTCAACGCTATGTTAGATGCCATCAGTACATTTGCCGAAAAACTGGCCGCTGAAAGCCCCGGCTTTTAAGCCTGAGAGATGAGAGCGCTTCTCCCCCAATTGTGCTTCTGGCTCCTCAAAAGGGCACGGGACAGAGGCCACGCCCCGGGGGCCGATTGCCCCTGTGATGTTTCGCCCCTGCTGGGCAAGACACTCCGAGTCCGCCGCTGGTACGTTTTTAAGCGGCAAGCGGTAACCGGGCGGCGGCGCAAGCCGCCTGAAGGAATCCCCGGGCTTTAATCCTGGGGATGAAGCCAATTGCATTTCCAGAGGGGTTGCTATGAGCTTCAAGGCATATAGGGTTGAGTATGCCAGCACTCTCTTTCACGTAGCCATTCCCGCCTCTCTGCTCCTGCGTCTGGCGGTGTGAGTGGGATTTTGGGATGCGGTTCCGCTTCTGGTGCCCTTCTTGAAGGTATACAACAACGATAAATCCACATTGGAAGTCTCCGGGCCCCGATCTCAACATTGCCTTGGACTCCCTTGAGGCGGTTGCTAAAGCCCTTTCTCCTCTTTAATATTTGCCGTATATTGTGCCTGCCCGGCACACTATAAAAAAGAAAGGAGATACGATGGTACAGGCAGTAGCCATAGACGTGGGCTTCCGGTTTGCGAAGATAGCCTGGGCCCAGCGGAGTTCAGAAGGTGAGTGGCAAATACGGCACAGCCTTTTGGAATCAACGGCCGCCCCGGCGTCACCAGAGAGTTTCAAGGTGGCTGGTGCCCGATTGGCTTCTCGTATGTATGTGCAATGGGGAGATTCCCATTCCCAGCATTCCTATCGGGTGGGCAGTGAGGATGACGCCACCTGGATGTCCGATTCGTCCCGGACCAGCTTTCCACCACCTGTGATTGCAATTATACTGGCCGCCCTGGCCAAGACGAGTAAGGAGCTCGCGATTCGGTTGGACAGCCTGGTAGTAGGAATCCCCATTGGATTCTTTCGGCGGGTCGCGGAGCAAAAAGTGAACCTTTCTCTCCCCCGGCAGTTCAACATCGTCACGCCGATGCGCATACAGCCACGCACGATAGACTGCCGGCCGATCCTCACAGGACAAACCGTGGGGACCGCCCGGCTGGCTTGTTTGCAAGGTATTCCTTCGGCCATTATCGTAGACCTCGGCTGGGGGACCACAGATCTTGTGACAGTCAGCAATGGCAAAATCGATCCGAATAGCATCGTCTCTCTTCATAAGGGCGTGTCTGATGTTGTCTTGCAGCTATCCGAGAAAATGGGTGTCAAGCGTGTTGAGGCCGAAAGAATGTTGCGATACGGAGATCAACGCAGTATTGATCTTCGCCGATGGCTCGCATCCCAAATTGCCGAGCACGTAGCCCGGCGATTGCGGGAGTCGCCTGGTAATCCCATCATCGTTACTGGTGGAGCTGCGGGGATATTTGCTCGTGACATTGCCGATTCGGCGGGGGCTGTAAAACTTTTGCGGGGGTCAATATGGGACAACGTACACGGACTGCTGGTAGTAGCACTGGAGAGGGCGGGGATACGCCGCGGAGAATTACCATTGTTCCTGATACAGAAGTATGGCAGATTCTCAGAAGAGTAAAAGTTCCGCACGGCACGGCGCTGGCAATGATGTTGCGCCTTGGCGCGTACGCGGTTCAACACGACCAAGAACTCAGAATTGCCTTGGGACTTCCGTCTTCTGATATGCCATCTCCAAAGAGCAAAGAAGACGATACAAGCGTCGGGCCTAACGATGAGTGGGATGAATGGATCGTTGACCCCACACAGGGAGAGGATGAACAATGAGAACTCCAGCAAAATATATAGGGGGAGATCTGGAATTAAGGTCCCCGATCGGTAATCTTGTTATGACCGAATTTTTCTGTTGGCGATATGGCCTTTGAACTGGCCGATTTTGCCGGGGACTTCTGGTTTGTCTTTTTGATCCGCGAGGAATGGGACGCGCTGGCATAAAATACTTCCTCTGCGGGACACAAAAAGACGAGTGGAATCGGCGCGTATATATAGAGGCTACCCCCGATCTGGTATAGCAAGGTGGTGAAAAATGAGAGTGATTGCAGATACCCATCAGCACATCCTTTATATTCGCTACGGCGAAAAGAGACCCCCAAGTTTTGAGGTATTGGGAGACGTGGCACTCCTTGGGTTCCCTAAGGAGCCAAAGGCCGCCGGTATAAAGCAACTGAAAAGAATGCCGCCGGCCGCGAAGGGGGATGTTTCAGTAGTCCCCCTTCTACCCGCAGAGCAAGTGACGGAATCTACCCTGGAAGCGGCCCGTCAGTATTTCGCAATCGCAACCTACAGGCGGCAACTGGAAGAGAGGATTGAGGCCGCCAAAGCAAGAATACTTTCGCTTCTGGCCCGACACGACCTGCTATTGTGCACGCCGGACAACTTAGCCCAGGTCCTTTTAGAGAGAGGCTTCCGATGTTATGTCGCGAAACCTGTGCAGAGAGTATGGCAGCGTGCAATCACTATCATCCCAAGAAGGGGATATACCCGCAAAGAGCACTCGCGGAGTGGATACGTGCACGTTATGGCTATACCCTTTATCCGCGGGCGGGTCCTCAGCATTGCATTCCGGCGCAAGGGGTATGAATTATCAGCCGACGCCAAGGGGATGCACATCGGTGTGAGTTTGTACGCGAAGGGTGTAGACGCCCTGATACAAGCAATAGAAGAACTTCAGCAAGTGAAAAAGCAGGCCGAGGAAGCGAGAAGGCCTCTGGAAGCCGCCCGCGCTACACAAGGGAGAGACTTCGGTATCATAATCCCCCGAGAGGGCGTGGTGGTGGTACGTGAAGTGCCGCCAACAATTGTGTCAGAATCAGAGGTGCCGCCGTCTTTTACTTGGGAAATTGTCTAAAAAACAGCAGCTGAAGGCCCCGGCTTTTGAGCCTGAGGGATGAAGCTGGGCGGCAGCGTAAGCCGCCTGAAGAAATCCCCGGGCTTTAGCCCTGGGAAGGAAGTCAAGGATGAGTGCCTTATCTCTACCTGCCCAGTGCCTCATCCGTCGCGCGGCAATAGGCAGGAACATCAGCCGTAAACGAGAGGGCAGGACCATCAGCGTCCTCTTGGGTCTGTCGTCCGATGAAGAGAAAGCCGAAGGCTCCCGCAAGCAGAACAGGTGGGCGGGGCAAAGAGAGGCGTACAAGGCCTTGAAATGATGAGTTCAGGGGGACTTGTTGAAATGCCTGGCCGACGGGGTAGAGACACGAAGAAAGAGATCCCTTTGGCTTTTGGTGCAGGCGTCAACTCCACCGCTCTTGCTATCCTGATGGCCCGCCAGGGATGGCGAGGGCCAGTGGTGTTTTGCGACACCGGTGCCGAGTGGCCGGGCACATATGAATTTATCTCAACCTTCAGCTCGTGGCTGAAGACCCATTACGACCTGTCGCTAATTGTTCTGGGCGGGGAATACCGGTATGATCGCTTCCGTCTGCCCCTGCCAGAATATTGCCGGAAGTACGAAACAATCCTCTGGCAACATCGCGGTGGTGTACCACGGAGTACAAAATATGGCCCCTCCGGCGATGGTGCCGGGAAAACGGTTATAGCCCTGAAATGGTTATGATTGGTATTGCGGCCGACGAGGCTCATCGCCAGCCAGACAAGATTAGGCCGCTCGTAGATTGGGGAATTACACGCGCTGATTGCGTTCGCATCATAGAATCAGCGGGGCTGCCCGTGCCACCAAAATCTGGATGCTGGCTATGTCCATTCCAGGGAAGGGTACAATGGCGGCTCCTCCGCCTGCAGTATCCAGGCCTTTTTGAGCAGGCGTTGATGCTGGAGAAGATAACCGGGATTACCTTTGATCCGTCTGGCAGACACCCCCTCCGGGAATATGACCAGCAGGGAGAGCTCTTTGATTGGGGGGAACTATACCGGCCCTGATGGGACAATCGGCTTTCTCATCTAATCCCCTATTTCCACCAGTGGCCCCTTTTGCGTGCGGGCCTTCTCTTATTAGGATGTGCTGATGAATGGCAAGGATGATCCCGACGCACATCCTTTTTGTAGCGCAAGCATTTCCCATAATCCGGTACCAATCCGGGCATAAAGAACACGCACTGATCACATCTTGGGGCGGTCAAATTGGTGCTTTCCATATGTCTCTCCTGTAGTTCCTGCTTTATAAAGGGCTAAAGTTCGGAGGAGCTTTTTCAGAAGAGAGTACGCAAGACTGAAAGCAAAAACATCGTCAACTGTTAAAATGAGTCCGTTGTATCAGGGCGCGGCGCAAGGGGAAGACTTCCAGTTTTTTTGCAGAAATGCAACAGAAGGGGGGGGGAATGGTTACAATAATGGCAGTTATTGGGTGGGAACGACATACCACAAGCAGTGGCTGGGCAAGACTTCTTGTAGATGGCAAGCGAATGGGGACTGCTGAAGCTATATCCCGGAGATGGCTTCCCCCATATAAAAACAGACACGCATCGTGGTGCGAGTGCCTCTTTGAGGTCCCTGAGGGTGCTACAGTCATCTGGGATGCCGGTGCTAATTCCGGTCCGCGGGGAAGTGACCGCGTGCGCCAGAAGCTGCTCTTCATTGTCGATCCCAATAGCGAGATTTTTGAAACCGAGGGCTTGGGGTATCCGGCCCAAAGAGCTAAACTTAGAGGCCGCTTGCGTCTGAAAAAAGACCTTACGAGAGTGAGGATCCGCAATCACGAAGCCCTATTGTCCCAATTATAGCCACACATTCTGGCGCGCTGATTCGGCCTGAAACGCGGCTGTGGGAGCAATCCGGGCCCTGGAAAGGTTCCCGACTGGGAGATGGAAAAACCCGGCCGCCGCTGGATAACGCGCTGCAAGAGTAACTGCAATGAGATTTCAAACTCACGTTGCTGGTGGCTTGTTGGTAGCGGCGCTGGCTATAAGGGTGTTGCCCCCCCCGTCTTCCTTCCTGGTTGCCTCGGGTGCTTTGTTCGGTGCTGTTGCTCCCGACTCTGACATTTCTAATCCAGCAAGCCATCTATCTCATCTTACCCGCCGCGCGTCCCGACGGGTTCCCTTCGCGGCATTTTTCCGGGTGTTGATGATACTGTACGCCGCAATGGGAACCGTTCTGGTGTTAGTGTCCCGCCTCTGTTCTTGGAAACATCGCGGCGAGACACACTCCCCGCTGTGGGGGCTTGCACTCATTATACTGGGAATGATCGGCTCGTTGTTTGGTGATGGTTTTCTGTTTGCGGTGGGAGTCGGACTGGGCTGGTTGGTACATCTTGTCCTGGATTCCCTGACGCCTCACGGAATCCGATGGCTGGCTATCAACATACGGGGACCCATTACCACGGGTGGAATAACAGATCGCGCGGTGGGCATTGTGCTTTTTATAGTATCGCTGGGTGTGCTGCTGACCTTTTAGCCAGGCAACAAAGATTTCCGCCTATCTATTCCAACTGGATCCCAACTGGCAAGGAGCAAAATGTATGCTGATTCCTTCATCGCTCAGGGACCCATCTGTCGGGTTGCCTTCTCTCCGGATGGGCAATTGCTGGCTGCCACTTCCACCCAGGGGATATATCTTTATAACATATCCACTCAGTCCCAATACCGAGTCATCGTCACAGAGAGTGGAGCTGTCAGTGTGGCCTTCTCGCCTGACGGGCAAACCCTGGCCGCAGGTCTGTGGGACGGCACAGTAAGACTCTGGAATCTTCAGGACGGCAAATTCCTGGGCATACTGGGAAAACACGCCGCCAGCGTGACAGGTGTCTCTTTTTCTCCCGATGGACAGATCCTGGCATCCGGATCGCGGGATGGCACAGTGTGCTGGTCGGAAGTATCCAACAGAACCTCCCGGAAGATGAGAGAAGGTCACGAGAGCGGCGTGAACGACATCGTCTTTTCTCCCGACGGCAAGGATCTGGCCTTGGGATTGGATGACCACACGATATTGCTGTTGCCAATCCCACCGTCAAAATCCCCGCGCGTTCTAACAGGACACACCAGCAGGGTTCTTAGCGTTGCCTTTTCCCCCATTGGGAAAACAGTCGCCTCTGGATCAAGGGACAAGACGGTGCGGCTATGGCGCATCCTTGATGGGAATTGTATTCAGACTTGGTATTATACAGACCCGATAACCAGTGTTGCCTTCGCTTCCAACGGGAATTTTTTGGCCTCTGGTTCAGCGGATGGCACTGTACAACTGCGGCGGATTTCTGATAGGTATCTCTTTACTCTGAGCAGCCCCAGCCCGGTGATCAGCGTATCCTTTTCCCCCAGGGGAGATCTTTTGGCAGCGGGTTTATACGATGGTACAGTAAAGGTATGGCAGGTGGAAAACTGGCTAAAGGCCCCGGCTTCTAAGCCTGGGGATAAGGGTAGCCCCCACAGGTATCAGGGCTATTTGGATAAGTAACTAAGGGGAAGGTAATGAACCGGGTTCGGGGGGAAAAAGCTATCCCGGGAAACTTATACCCAACAACTTCGGGTCCGCCGCCGGTACATTGTACCCCTTGAAAAAACGGAATATCGTCTATTGCCTGGCAAGAGAGGGGTGATGGGAGATGGGCCGCGGAAACCCTTGCTCCTCTCTTGTGCTTCTGCGATATGTCCCCGCGGAATCTCCTGCGGATCAGTCGGCCCCGTATGCCATCAGATAATCCATCCGGTTGGCTTGTACCATTAAGATTTCTCCCACCTCGGCCATTTCCGCCTCAGAAATAAATCCGGTTTCCTCGTCCACCAGGGATACCACTCTTCCATCTTCCTGAAAGAGGTAGGCTCCTACCGTTCCTGGTTTTAGGCGCACTTCCGGCTCGGGGAGTCCTGGTTCCATATGATTTTGTATTCTATCCGCTGCCAGCAGGTTGTTCACCGTGTATAAGACGATCAACGAATGAGTTGTTACCAGAACACGGAAGCCTTGATTGACGAGGTAGGCCAGAATTTTGACTACCGCAACCTGGGCTTCTGGGTGAAGGTGAGCCTCTGGATTATCTACGTGCAGAACAAACCCAAATGGGATTTTCTTATCCCGACGCCAGGAAAAAAGGACCTCCGCCAACAAGACAATAGGCCAGCCAGTCTTTTGACCTGAAGAAGCCTCTACCATATTCAGTCGCTCTCTTTCTCCCCAAGCCCATTTCCATTGACCATCTTCCCAGCAGGCCGCTCCGGCAAATGCTTCTCTTCCTATCTGGTGGATCCATTTCCCTTCTTCTGTATCTGGTTCTCCATTAGGCCACTTTTTAAAGGTCTCGCCGGCTTCTTCCATAACGAAAGCAAAATGGGTCAGCAAAACCGACTCAAACAGGGCTGTCCAGGTAATAGGATCAGGGGCAGGAGCGTAGAAATAGAATTCTCGTTCGGCGGGAATGTACAGGGCATTTCCAAGAGACGTGCCGATTCTGACGCGGGTCCGGGTGCAAGTCTTCGTTGTTGGGGACAGCCAAGTGGTTGACAAATTCTGAGGGGGCGAGAAGTTCGTGGCGGAGTTCTCCTCAAAATAGATTTTTTGAGACATCAGAGTTTTGCCTGTCCCCTGCTTGCCAATAAATAGCGTGAGGGGATACAGGCGCAATCCCCCGGGGGGAAGTTCGCGAATTGGTCCCAAGACATTCAGCTTTGCTTGCAAGTTGTCTTTTTCCATTTGTTTTTCACCGAAAATTTCAAGCCCGCGAGACGGCCCACAGCAAAATTCCACATATCAGCTGGACCTGTATGTTCTCAGGTGTTCTATCTGGTTCAGTTCCGCAATCAATTGTTCGCCGACCGCGGCCATTTCTGTCTCAGAAAGGAGCCCGGTTTCTTCATCCACCAGACTCACCACCTTTCTGTCTTCCTGGAAGAAATAAGCCCCCGCCATTCCCTGTTTCAGACGCACCTCTGGCTCTGGGATTCCTGGTTCCATTATATCCTCTGGTAGCACGGACGCTGCCAGCAGGTTGTTCAACGTGTGCAAGATGGTCAGCGAATGGGTAGTCGCCAGGACCTGAAAGCCGCGGTTGACAAGGTAGGCCAGGATTTTAACTATCGCGACCTGGGTTTCTGGATGAAGATGAATTTCCGGCTCCTCTATGTGCAGGATAAAGTTGGGCGGAATTTTCCGATCCCGCCGCCAGGAAAAGAGGGTCTCTGCCAGCAGGACAATGGGCCAGCCTGCTTTCTGGCCCGAAGAGGCAGAGTCAATGTCCAAACGCCATCCTTCCTCAAAATTCCACTTCCAGCGATTCCCTTCCCGGCAGGCCGCTCCGGCAAAGGCTTTTTTCCCTACCCGGTGGATCCATTTTCCTTCTTCCGTATCCGGCTCCCCATTCGGCCATTTCTCAAGAGTCTCGCCCGCCATCTCCATAGCGAAAGCAAAATAAATGAGTGAAGCTGACTTAAATAAGATTCTCCAGGTAGCAGGATCTGAATGGAAATAGACCACGCGTATAGCGGGAACGTACAGAGCATTTCCAGGCATAGTATACGCGCCGAGATTGGCACTAAGAAAGAGGGATTCAGACATCTGGGATTTGCCTGTTCCCTGTCTGCCAATGAAAAGCGTGAAAGGATACAAGCGCAATCCCCCCGGGGGGAGCTCATAAAATGGTCTCAAGACTTTCTGTTCTTTCATCTGTACTCCTCTCTCCTCACACGAGTTGTTCTGCTCTTGCGAACTGAGCTTTATGGCTCTGTTCTTCCCCCGCGGCAACTTTTCGTTGCCTTGTTGGTTCCTTTATATAGTACGCGAATCCAGCGGGAGTCGCCATTCATCAGAATAGTCCGGAACCTCTTCATTCCCCTTTCCCTATGACGCCCTTTTTGAGCAACTCGCCCAGCCAATACATCATTCCCCACTGTTTCAAGTCATCAGGGCTCTCAGGTTTAAAGTGTGTTTCGCCGGTTTCCTTTCGGGAGACAGTAAATACCTGCAGGTACTCCGATTCAAGGGTAGGATCAAAACAGTCCAAGAAATCCGGCTTATATGTAGTAACTATTATCTGAGGATAAGGCTCCCCTGTGACCACAGGGTAGCGAAGCGCATCGGCCAAATGAAGCATCAGCCAGGGATGCAAATTGTGGGCCGGTTCATCCAAACAGACCAGAGAGGAAGTCTTATCTCCCAGTACCAGAGCGAGAATAGCCAGAAAGCGAAGAGTGCCATCGGACTGGGCATAGGGGGAGAAAGGTTCCTGGAGTCCCCTTTCCCTGAATTCCCAGAAACGCGTCGGCTCTAACGTCGTTGGCCTTACAGCAGTACGGAGTCCCTCTACAAATTCCATCGCGGCACTTAAACGTTCTTGGATCAGCTCAAATCCTTCCTGATCCTTCTCCTGCAGAGCATATAGGAACTCGTGCAGGTTCCCCCCATCGGGCTGAAACGGCAGCACTCTATCGGGGGGAGAGCTGGGGAGTTCCTCAGAAAGGGATTTCCGAATGAGACGTGGGTCTATTTCAGGAACCCGCCATCCCAAGATGAAGCGGTAAACACTTTCAGCGGCAGGTAATACTCCGTGCTCTTCCCCATCCTGTCTACAAAGTATCCTCAGGTAAGGCTGATCTAAAGGGGCGGTGTAAGTTCGTCCCCGAATCGTTACGCGATTTTCCTCCCGGAAGAAGAGAACAGTCCCTGCCCTATCGGTCAGTTGTTCTAACGGGAAGACAAGCCGATCTCCATCTACAGCAACGGAAATCTCATATTGAAGGAGCGGCTTTCCAAATGGGCCATCCAGATAGAGGGTAACACCAAAGCTTTTTCTCTTGCTATATCCCTCTTCTTCTGGACCGAGCCAAATTAGTTCCTGCGGCCGCGGCCCATAACGCATTGGGGACACCCTTTCTTCACTAATGACGTCGTGGAGAAAACGGAAAAGCATAATGAGGTTGGACTTGCCACTGCCGTTGGGGCCAACGAGGATGTTAACCCGCCTCAGCGGCAGAGAGACCTTGTACAGGCTACGGAAGCAGCGGACTTTCAGTTTGCTCAGTATGAGACTGCCAGCTTGTGATGGGTCTGTAGATACCCAGGACATATCCCACCTCCCAAAATCTAAATACTTCCTCGCCTAATTATACACCCACCAGGCCCAAAAACAATTGAGAGGGTCAGAGATCAGCAAGACTGGCGGGCACAACAAACCCGACATTGCTTTGGTTGCCCGCGGCATATATATTTATAGAACCGATTTCCAGGTAGGCGGGAAGATGGAAGAGCAACGGTGTGATTCATATTTGCCGTCCGGGACAAACACCCCAATCGCTATCCCGGTTTGTGAAGGCGCCGGCGCCGCACGCGTAGTTATTAATAGCAGAGTAACTGTGTGCCCGTTGGATAGCGATCGGCCGATACCCGAAACCTACCAGATTGTTGATCCTGGCGAGGCCAATCCCGCGGAACGTAAAATTTCTTGCGCCTCACCGGTAGGGAGATCACTTCTCGGCCGTGTTCCCGGAGAGACGGTGACAGTGAATGCCCCCGGGGGAATATTCAATCTATATATACTGGACGTTGATGGCGTTAGCGTACAGCCCCCCGAGGACAAAAAGACAAGAAGGTGTCAGCAAGGATAAAATCTCCCCTATCGGGGGGATTCCGGCGCCGCGCCATTGGGTATCGCACCCGTGCCCGTGTTCTTGGGGTCAGTTTGCTGTTCGCCCCCTTGATTTGTCCCCTCGGATGCTCTCCGCGAAAGCCCACGCGAGCCGGTAACCGCCTTGGGCTTCGTTCAGCCCCTCCAGCCGCTGACGACTATCGGTCAGTGGACAACCCAACAGCGGATTCTCCAGGCAAGATGAGGTTCGGGAGATGGGAAGGTCACCCCGTGGATGTCTTCCTGCCTGGGCTTGCTGATAGAGTTTGACCCCACCGCGCCACAGGCCCTTTATCCAACACCATTTGCACGAACCGGTCTACATTGATGCTGTCTTTTATCTTGGGCTGTTGAGCCTTAACGTCTTTGTCTTCCCCGTCGGGCTTGCGCCAGATCTATTGCGGCCCGATAGACTTCTAATTGCTCTTCGTCTGTTAGCCCCAAGATGTCCCCCATCACCAGGCGGTCCAGGGCCCGACGGTCAGGGTGAATAGCAGCTAAAGTTACACCCTCAGGCCTCTGTGCGCCGATCTCCCAGAAAGCATCTCTGGCTTTGTTACTACCCACAATTTGCTCTAACTCGCTCTGGCGAGAGGCCCAATGTTCAAAGGCGGGAACAGGTAGCTGTTTGATGTCTACACCCAGGACTTGTAATGCTCCTTGTCCCAGATTGCCCCGACCATAGAGTTCCTTGAGCAGCGCATAGAGTGTAGAATTTAGTATCGCCCCCCAGCCTGACAGAGATCCCTTGTGTGGTTGCACCACGCGCGAATGAGAGTCCACAAACACCCCCCCCACATTGATTGGAACAATGTGACGCGAGAAATGGGTCACCTGCCATAAAACTCCCAAGCAAGATGACCAACCCAAATCATACCATCCCCAATACATTGGCTCTGGTGGGCGCTTCCCCGGCTGGGCCTTGGCCCAATTGTCATAGACCCGCTGGCGATGAGCACAGGTGGGACGCTTGTGATAACCTCGCCGCTCACCTTCCTCAATGTAGGCCAGAACCCGTGTTCCCGTCAGGGCTTCCCGGGGCTGGTGAATCAAGAGCACCCGATATCTCAGATGGGCAGGGTCTACCAGGATGGATTTATATTCCTGCGATCTTTTGACCACGTAGTTAGGGAGCCAGACTTGCCCACTCTCATCCTGCCAAAGAGACCCCTTTAGCGTATCCCAAAACGGAGTCTGCTGGAGTTGCTCCTGTTCCTCTTTACTTACGGAGTGCATCCAAAACGCTCGTTCAATCCCCCAGTGGCGGATCTCATCCTCGGTTAGGTAGAAGAAATCGTCTGCCCCTGTTATATAGCCCCCCCTGATATTGGCAACTTGCCCCAATGGTACCAGTTTCCCTCGCCCCTTCTCCAGCACCCGGAAAAAAATGTCCGGGGACCTCAGGTACTTGCCCCACTTGTCCCCTACATACCTTCCTTTCTTCTCGTCGTAGCCCTCATCCCAAAGCTCACCCTGGCGCTTGGGAAAAATGCGGATTGTTTCATCCTCGTAATGTTGCCATTTGCCAAGGATGAGTTGTATTAACTCATCCACTGCTTGCAGGCGAGGCCCCTGACAGCTCCGGGCGCTTTCAGCCGGGGGGATGAAGTAACGTAACGGTCTCCGAAGTTGCACAAAGCGCACCAGGTTGCTATCCCGCTCCCGCCTGTTTTCTTCACCATCGGCTTTTTCCAAGATAACGATACAGGTGTTAATACCGGCGTCGGCGAACCAGCGTTCCACCTTGCTCTCAATGATGGCCAGGATTTTGAAGTGTTCGAGAAAGAACTCCTGAAGCCCTCTGCCGTAGTCCGCGTCCAACCAGGAGTTGCTCACCACAAACCCCAAGCGACCACCGTTTTGCAGGAACTTGGCTCCGTGAATGAAGAAGTAGGCGTAGATGCCGGCCCGCGCGCTGATGTCAGCCAGACGTTGCTTACCATCTACATCGGTGATAGCCTTGTAGATGAGGTCCTGTTTGTAACCGGCCGTGCCCCCGGCGATGTCGGCTATCTCTTCCTGCCGGGTGTAAGGCGGATTGCCTACCACAGCATCAAAGTAGCGAGGATGCTCTACTCCCTTCTCTTCCAGTCCCAGCCTGCTCGTCCCCATTAAGCGAGGACAGGCGAATTCCACTGTAGTCGGCAAAAGATCGAAAAAGTCCTTGTGGATGATGCGCGGGTAGTTCTCCTGCACGCTCAAGTCATACGCGGCCAGGTTGATAGTAGCCAGGTGTACAGGGAACAAGGCGATATCACATCCCCACAGAGTTGCCAGAATCTCCTGGTGATTCAGACGAGAGTCTGCAATCCTCTTTTGGTGGTAGGCGCGCATCAAGAAGGCACCAGCACCACAAGCCGGATCAAAAACTGTTGCTCCAGGCTCATAGGCCCTGCAGAAACGAAGGATGAGGTCTATCACATCGGGATCGGTGAAGTACTGGCCCAGTTTGTGGCGTTCCTCTTCGGGAATCAAGCATTCAAAGATGTGGCCCATCACGTCACGGCCAATTTTTGCTACTTGGTAGCGGTTGATGTCCCGTACTAACCCTTTGACTGTCTTCATCGCGTTGGGGTGTTGAGGGAAGACTAAGCTATCAATGAAGTCGGTAGAGAAAAAGGTTTTATAGTCAATGTTTAGGACTTCCTGGAAATAAGCTTGCAGAGTGGCCTTCAAAATACCCCCGTCAAAGAGATCGGTTGGAATTAACAGAGAGGGCAAATGAAGTTGCTGTCGTAATGCCGCGTAGAACAGGATTTTGCTGACCAGGAGATAGGCCGCTTGTTGGCCCACCCTATTGTAGTCCCGAGCCTGATGGGTGAAGTTCCAACCCTGCTCAATAAACCAGTCAGCCAACTTCTGGGCAAAAGCAGGGTTTTTCTGCACTTGTTCAGACACGCACGTTGTATAGTGGGTAGCCAGGGCCTCAATAGCACTGCTAAGGCGAAGGGTGAAAAAATCATCCGCCGCCTTCTGGGGTTTGACCCGTTCCCCCGGGACCGTTTGAGCCAAATCGGCGAGAAACTGTTTTAGCCCCCGCTGAATGCTTCGGCCCACAGCAAAACGAGTAATATCATCAGGGGCAATAACAGAGGAAAAGCGATAGTGGTCAATGATAGACTCGGGCAGGCCATCGCCGGAATCTAAAGGTTTTTTGGTATGGAACCAGACGAGCCAATTGATATTGCTGGTACAGATATAGGGGGAATTCAAGGACCGAGCATAATCCAAGCTTTGGGTAATAATGTCTTGGCTCAAGGGGTCCGCATAGGGGGGATAGACTTCTACCACACAAAGGATTTGATGACGATCGGCCGCTTGGGGAATCAAAATGCCATTGGGCCAGTGTTCCGTCTTGGCTTCCACCCAGGCTTCGCCCAGAGGAAGATTCTCGTTACGGATAATTTTGTTCATCCACCCGCATAGCATTACTGCAACTGAGCGCCCGGTAAGATTAGCCCGGGCAACAGAAGAAGTCGGCAAAGTTTGACGAGACATCTGATGATTTCCTTTTGCAAAGACTGTTGGCCCCAAGCCCGTTCTACAGAGCGGCGGGCGATTCCAAAAGCGGTTGTTCCCAGCGCCAAGGGTGGGGGAGATTCTTATTCTAATTTTCGGCCGACGGCCGTAAAGAAGATAAACTAACCGTATCTCCTGCCTTATACTATCCGAACATACTGACCTGAGCGGATGTGCTCTGGCCGCTTTGGGCCAGCCAACTAAGTTGGTAGTCCCAAGTTGGAATAGGCGAGCGTCGGGCTTACTCGGCGCGGAAATGGCAGCGCCGCACCCTTCCCGATATACGAGATGGGTTTGATCCCATCATCAGACACGCGGAATCCACGTTGATCTCAATTCCGCGTGTCCGCGGCTGTTTTTCTCCAACAAAGCGCGCGGGCCTGGATTGTTTTATAGCCCTTGTCAGCATCTCAGGTATCTCTATAATATATGCTGTGCTGGTGAACTCATACTTCTGAAGAAAGACCAATGGCGGAAAAGCCATTGCCCTTGCTCTACCAGGCAACTGCAATCAGTCGGGCGCGCCAGAAATTGTGGGTTGGAGATCCGGACGCCCAGGTAACATCGCCATTTTTTCTCCTACGGACTGGCAAACGGCAAAAATTGCGAGGCTGAACCTATGATGACGAGGATTTATGGCGAGGGGACGATCATTTCCGTGGTCCCGAGTGGCGATGAGACAGTCATCACTGTCCATTGCGGGGCGGTATTACGACTGAAAACGCCCACGCGACTCCTGCTAACAGACAAGCCCCAGGATCTCGTGCCGGGCAACACATTGCTGTTTGCGGTAGACAGGTTTAGTATAGAGGGATACGACGTGTACTGGATACCCAGTTTTCTGAAGGTAACCGGGCCAAGATAACTTCCTCCCCGCTCCCCGAAGAGGGCGGAGAGGAAGTTATTGAACGTACAATTGGGCGTTTTTGCGAACAATGTTCGCTTCTGCAAATAAAGAAGCCCACGTAGGAGACCTCTTTCGTCGCCGTCAATATCTATGGACTTGGGTGCTCCCAGGGACAATACCCTTCAATAAGGTACTACCCGCTTCCCTCTTGCACTCAACGAGCGCTGACTGATCAAAGCACTCCAGGAAAAGGGGGGAATGAGTATTCACCACGATTTGGACCCCTCTCCTTGCGGTGTCCTTCAGAAGGTTAGCGACGTAGGGCAAGAGATGAGAGGGAATACTATTCTCGGGCTCTTCGTATCCGATAAGAGTAACGGGCGACAGGGGATTTGTAGCCGCCAGCAGGCCCAATAGACGGAGCGCCCCATCAGAAACAACCCGCGCCGAATGGGGAACCCCGTTTTCTACAACACTCAGCTCCACAAATCCATCAGGTGTTAGTTGGGTGTTTATCTGTTCAACGGATGGAATCAGTTTTTGTAACTCGCTGAGGACATCATCAAACTGTTCCCTGTTTTTGCGACGGAGGGTGTGGTAGAAGACGGCCAGGTCTTCTCCAAAAGGGCCTAAATCGTTCGCTTCTTTGAGGGGGAATGGCTTTCGCATCCCCTGGGGGTCAAAATGGTAGAAACGCCAACGCGCCAATTCTTCCCGAAAAGCCGTGATATGAGGATAATGGGGAGGAGAGAGGGGCTGAGAGACCAGCAGATGATCCAGGCCAATGGGGTATATTGTTAGTCTGGCTTGTCTCTCCGTTCGCAACAATAGTCCTTTCTCAACCCGATAGATAAAAGGTTTGCGGGATTGAGGGTCTTTCTCCTCTCTATTGGGGGTTAAAGCAATCATCTCCTCGTTTACAACGCGCAAACTCCCGGTTCGGGGAATAATTTCTATGATAACCCGATACCGCAGGAGACGTTCCGGGACTTGCTGGCGGGGCCGCGTGTTTTCTTTGTCTTCCCCGGAGAGGCCTCTTTGGATTCTGTCAATTTGTTGTTCTACCTCTCTCACAACAGAGGGAGAAAGCTCTACATCAATCTCTATGCCGAGTTGGGCCCTCTCCTGCTGAAGCAGACCTCTGAGACCCATAGAGCCGTAATGAAAGGCTTCTAACGGAGTGCCCCGATGTCTTTCAAAAGCCTCTTGGAGTGTCCGGCTGGTCACCATCCGACTCAGTAAAGCCAGGGCGTCCAGCAGATTGCTTTTTCCGGCCGCATTGGGGCCAAAAACTACCATCAGAGGCCCAAAGTGGATTTCCACATCCTGAATGGATTTGTATCCTTGAATTCTCACCCGGCGAATCATTCGTTCTCCAGAAGACCGACAGAAAATTTCAGCGCATCATTATACTCCGTTTCGGTTAAAACAATACTCCTCGGGGAGAAGGCGGGTCCGCCCGGCCAAAGCGTTGCTTTACAGTCAGAAAGGGAAAGCTGGTCTCCCAACCTCGTCGCCGGCGTTAACATCCATTAGGGCCCATTCCTGACCGATTATCGCCGCCGTCCTGGAACTTGACAAAGTAGTAACAGAGGAGCATAATTTATATCAGAAGCTTTCCATACCCCTGTTATAACACGCGTGTTTTTTAATCTCTTTGTGACCAGCAGAGACCTTAATCCCCATAGAAGAGTAAGTAGATGAAACCGGATCCCCAAAGTATTCGGAAACTTTTGATAGAGGCCCTGCGGCCAGTCGCCCACGGCAATGTAGGACCCATCCCCCAGTATGTGTATTTTGCCGCGTCTCACGCCAAGGCGCTAAGGCCTGATGTCTCGGTGGTCCAAGGAATACGGGGGGCGGGAAAGACATTCTGGTGGACTGCTTTGCAAAAGCCTTCCATCCGGAAACTGATCGCTCAGGTAGACCGCTTCGCCCAAATAGAAGAGAGCACCGAGATTTTGATCGGGTTCGGAGAACAACCGCAGATCGCCCAATACCCGGACAAGGACACCCTGAGCCAATTGCTGAGCGCTGGCAAAGAGCCTCGCCGCATCTGGCTTACGGTAGTTGCTTACAATCTACTGACCGAAAAGTTGCCCTCAATCCGGGACTGGGCCGGCCGGGTGGATTGGGTAGCAAATCACCCTGAGGACATCGCTTACGGGTTGGAGAAGAAAGACCAGCAATTGCAGAACCGGGGCATTTGGTCCCTTGTTCTCTTTGACGCGCTGGACCGGGCGGCCGACCGCTGGAAGGAAATGTACGCCCTGATTCGGGGTTTGCTACAGGTGGCACTGGAATTGCGCTCTACCCGGCGAATCCGGGTCAAATGCTTCCTGCGCCCCGACCAGATGGAACACTCGCAAGTGGCAACCTTCCCGGACGCGTCTAAGGTGCTGGCGTCGGCGATCCCCCTGACCTGGCCCCGCGTGGACCTCTACGGCCTTCTTTGGCAGTACCTGGCCAACACCCAGGGGGGCGA
>DAOTWL010000140.1:0-1920 GCA_034435875.1 Anaerolineae bacterium | reverse complement strand
CAGCCGGTAAGCGACCACCGTGGTGGTGCCGGCCCCGTTAAAGGGGTCCACCACGATGTCGCCCCGGTAGGTGAAGAGCCGCATCAGGCGGTACGGGATTTCTTCCGGGAACATCGCCGGATGGCCGAACTCCTTCATCCGGCCCTCCGGCGCGATGTTCCAGCGGCCGTACACCCACTCCTTGAACTCCTCGGCGGTGATGTCTATGGCCTGGCGAGGCCCGACTTTGCGGTGAGTGGCCTTGTCAAAGACCTCAATGAACTCCCAGGTGTACTTGATGTAGGGCATAGAGGGCGATTGCCAGCTGCCCCAGGCGGTGTACTTGGCGTTATAGTTGCTCTTTTCCCAAAGAATTTCCGCCTTCCAGAGGAATCCGAGCCGCTGCAACTGGTGGGAGATGATATGGTGGGTGGGGATGTAATCGGAGAACAGCGGCTGGACGTTGACGGCGATGCGTCCCCCGGGTTTCAGGATACGGTAGCATTCGGCCCAGATGCGGTAGAGTTTGTCAAAGTACTCGTTCCACTCCCGGGTGTCCTCGGTCTGGTCTCCGGCGTAGGAATGGCCGAAGTTATAAGGCGGCGAGGTGATGACCATATCCACGCTCTCCGGAGGCAGAGCCCGCAGGACTTCCTCCGCATCGCCAATGACAATGGTGTTGACAAACGGCTGAATCTCCGGTGGTTCCTCCACGGCGATAGCCGCCGCCCGGTATTTGGTACCCCCGCGAACCTGCTCTTTCCCTTTTTTATTCCGAACTTTCTCTTCCCGAATCAATTTCACTCAAGGCTGAGGGGAGTGTTGAGTCTCATAAAGTCATATCGCGCGAAAGTCCCGAAAAGTCGTACCGTTTCTGGCTTTTCGCCCTCACCCCTACCCCCCAACCCCCTTCCCCTCTCCCACTTGGGGGCGAGGGGAAGGAGGCTGATCCCCCTCTCCCCGGCCGAAGGCCAGTGGGAGAGGGGGAGCAAGGGGGGTGAGGGGGTAACGCGCCGCCAGGAAGGGCCGCTACCAGGCACGATTTTTTGAAGACTTTAGGCCGGTACGACTTTATAGGACTCAACAGGGAGTTTCCTATTTACCCCTTTTCTCCACCCGGTGCCGCCCGGCTGCGCCGCCGCAGGACCAGCAGGGCCACTCCCGCCAGCGCCAGGGCCAGGCCGAACCACTGCGCCGCCGCCAGCGGCCCTATCATCCACGCGTCCGGGCGGAAAAACTCAATCCAGAACCGGCCCAGCGCGTAGCCCACAATGTAGCCCACGAAAATATCCCCCTCCCGCAGACGGTCCGCCCGCTTTGTCGCCAGGTAGGCCAGCACCAGAAACAGCATCAGGCACCAGAGGGACTCGTACAGGAAGGTGGGATGGAAGAGGGTATCCGGCGGGTACTGGCTGATGGGGTACATCTCCAGCCGGTGCGCGGCGTCTATCTTCACGCCCCACCAGGAGGAGCCGGTGGGCGGGCCGTAGAGTTCCTGGTTGATGAAGTTGCCCCAGCGGCCGATGGCCTGCCCCAGCGCCAGCCCCGGCGCGCCCAAGTCCAGCAGGGTCAGCAGCGGGAGTTTGTTCCGCCAGGCGTAGATGGCCACGCCCAGCACGCCGCCGATGATGGCGCCGTAGATGCCCAGCCCGCCCTGCCAGATTTTCAGAATGTCCGCCGGATGCTGGCGGTACCACTCCCACCCCAGCCCGCCGCCCCGGGGGCTGGAGAAGACGTGATAGAGCCGGGCGCCGATGATGCCCAGAATCATCGTCACCACCAGGCCGTTCCAGATGTGGTCCGGGTGGATGCCTTTGCGGGGGGCCTGCCGCGCCGCGTAGACCGCGCCCAGCAGGATGCCGATAGTGATGAGAACCCCGTACCAGTGAATGGCAACGGGGCCGATCCGTATCAGAATCGGGTCAACCGGTGGCGTCATAC
>DAOTWL010000139.1:0-3053 GCA_034435875.1 Anaerolineae bacterium | reverse complement strand
ATTTCCTGGGCGTTTTGCGCCGGGCGGCAGTGCGCCGATTGGAAATCGGCTTCCCCTGGGCGCTTCGCGCCGGGCGGCAAGGCGCCGATTGGAAATCGGGCTTCCCTGGGCGCTTCGCGCCGGGCGTCAACCTGCGTTGACGCTGGCATTTCCTGGGCGTTTTGCGCCGGGCGGCAGTGCGCCGATTGGACATCGGCCTCCCCTGGGCGCGGCCGCGCCGGGCGTCAACCTGCGCTGACGTTGGATGGACGGCGCAGGCCGTCCCCCGGCCGCAGGCCCAGGGAGGCTGACTTCAGTCGGCGCCCAGCGGCCCCAACCGCAGGTCGTCCACCGTCACCGGCGGGACGCCTAAAGGGCGGCCGGCGAAGGCTCCGTGGCAATCCGACCCGCCCGTCACCAGCAAGTTGTGGCGGGCGCAGAACGCCCGGCAGCGCGCCGTCGTCTCCGGGGAGTGGTACGGGGTGTAGCACTCCACCCCGGCAATGCCGAACTCCAGAAACGGAGCCAGCGCCTCCTCTATCGGCCCCAGATGGCGTAGACTTCCCCCCGGATGGGCCAGGACGGGCACCCCTCCGGCCTCCCGAATCCGGGCAATCGCCTCCGCCGGATTGGGGAAATCCGGCATCGGGGGACGGACGGGGTCCACGAAGATGCGCTCAAAGAAATCCCGGACGTCCCGGCAGAGGCCGGAATCTATCAGAAAGTTCAGCCCTTTCCAGCCGCCCCGGAGCGGGTCGTTCTCGTAGACGGCGTAGGCCTCCAGGTCCACCGGATAACCGGCCTGTATCATGCGCCGCAGCGTCTCCTCGTTGACCCACTCCAGCCGGGCCCGGTTAGCCTGCAACAGGTCGTTCAGCGACGGGTGGTCGGGGCGGACCCCGTAGCCCAGAATATGGACGAGTGCGCCGTCCAGCAGGGTGGAAATCTCCACGGCGGGCAGGAAGGCCGGGGCGCCGGGGGTCTGGCGGACGATGTCGGCGACGGCCAGTGCTCCCTCCAGCGTGTCGTGGTCGGCGACGGCGAAGAGGCCGATGCCCGCCGCGCGGACCTGAGCGACCACTTCCTCCGGCGTCCAGGTGCCGTCGGAAGCCGTTGAGTGAATATGCAGGTCGGCGCGCATGAAGGGAAAAGTAGATGTTCCGCCTCATCCCTCCCCCTGATTCCCTCCCCTCCCCTGACAAAAGTCGGGAGAGGGGAGGGGGGCTGGGGGGTGGGGTGAGGCAACCTTACGCCCCCAGCCGCTTCTTCAGTTCGGCCGTGAGAGCGGGGACGTACTTGAAGAGGTCGCCGACGATGCCGTAGCGGGCCAACTGGAAGATGGGGGCTTCGGGGTCCTTGTTGATGGCGACGATGACCTTGCTGGTGCGCATTCCGGCCTGGTGCTGGATGGAGCCGGAGATGCCGCAGGCGATGTAGAGGTCCGGGCTGACGGTCTTGCCAGTCTGGCCGACCTGATGGTCGTAGGGGATCCATCCGGCGTCCACGGCGGCGCGGGAGGCGCCGACGGCCGCCTTGAGCACCCGCGCCAGTTCCCGGATGGGCTCGAACCCCTCCGGTCCGCCCACACCCCGGCCGCCGGAGACGATGATGGCGGCGTCGGCCAGGTTGACCCCTCCCACCGTCTCCTGGAAACCCACTACTTTGGAGGGAATATCCTCTTCCTTGCGGACGGGTGCCACCTGGATGACCTCGCCGGTGCGGGAGGGGTCGGGTTCGGGCTTGGGGAAGGCGCGACCGCGCAGGGTGAAGACGGCGGGCCGCCGCTCCGGGACGGTGCAGGTGGAGAGGAGTTTCCCCGCGTAGATGGGCCGGGTGGCGACCAGTTGGCCGTCCTGGAACTCCAGCGCGGTGCAGTCGGCGACACAACCGGTCTCCAACTCCACGGCCACCGCCGGGCCCAGGTCGCGGCCCCGAAAGGTAGCGCCCATCAGGATCAGCGCGGGCTGGTGCTGACGGGCCAGTTCGGCCATCAGGGCGGCGTACGGTTCCAGACGAAAATCGGCCAGGGTGGGGTCGTCGGCCAGGAAGACCTTGTCGGCGCCGTAGGCGATGGCGTCTTTCGCCAGCGCTTCCACGCCATGCCCGAAGAGGCAGGCGCAGACCTGCCCGCCCAGCGTCTCGCTCAGAGTACGGGCGGCGCCGATGGCCTCCCACGATGGACCGGCCACCTGTCCGTTAAACTGTTCAATCCAGACGAAAATGTCGTTGCTCATTGCTTCCTCCGGAAGTTTCAGAAATCATTCGGGTTGATGGTCACGAGACCTTCCTGCTCGGCAACGGTGCAGAGCCGCTCGTCGGCGGAGACGAAGGTCAGGGAGAGGCCTTCAGCGTGCAGGGCGTCGGCCAGTTGCAGGGCCGTAGCCAGTTGCAGAGCATCATAAGCGCGCAGAGGGTGGTGGTCTATCAGGGCTATTGCCCGCTCAACCGTCAAGCGACTGGTGGCAACGACCTGATATTGGTGAACATCTCTCAGGAAGACCTCTTTGGCGAAGCGATACTCTTCTGCCGTGATTTCGCTCATCCGCTAGCGCCAGGCCAGGGCGGCGACGACCTCCACAGCGGTGATTTCGGCGATGGCTGTGGGCGGGAATCGGGAAAGGACATGCCGGACCCAACCGCTTCCCGGCTCATCCACATACTGCTTCACCAGCGCGCTGGAGTCAAAGAAGTAGATTACCATCGCAGCTCCCGGCCCTGGATGATGTCTTCGGAGAGGGGAGTGGTCAATTTGGCCAGGATTTGGCGCACTCGCTGGCGGTCCTGTTCCAGAGATTCGGTGTCTTCGGGCACCTCCCTGGGCCAGACCACCAGGCCGCTCCGCTCCAGCGCTCGCTGCAGGCGGATTTCCGGCCCCTCCTCCAGCCAGCGCTCCACCGCCTCGGCGACGACCTCGGCGGGCTCCCGCCGCATCGCCGCCGCCCGCTCCATCAGCCGCTCGTAGAGGGCCGGGGCCAGCCGGACCCGTACCTCCGGCACTCCGCTCCCTGCCGTTTGCATACCGCCCATCTCCCTGCTCCTCTGCTCCCCTGCTCCCCCGCTCCCCTGCTCCCCCG
>DAOTWL010000138.1:0-15881 GCA_034435875.1 Anaerolineae bacterium | reverse complement strand
GATTCGGTATAGGGGTTCGGGCGGGCGGCTTCGCCGCCCGCCCGAACCGTTATTGGCGCACTGGACAAATTTGCAAAATCGGGTATTATTGAAGCGCAAGATTCATATTGCGCTATCAGTGGAGGCAAAATGGACCCCACACTGGAACTCCTGCGTACCCTCACCGAAGCCCATGGCGTCCCCGGGTACGAACACGAAGTGCGCGCCCTGGTCCGGAGTTATCTGGAGCCGCTGGGTTCTATAGAGCAGGACCGCATCGGTAGCCTCATCTGCCGCCAGGGAGAACAGGGCCCCCGGGTGATGCTGGCCGGTCACATGGACGAAATTGGCTTTATGGTCCACCACATCACCAAAGAAGGATTCCTGAAGTTCGTCCCGCTGGGCGGATGGTGGGACCAGGTCCTGCTGGGCCAGCGGGTCATCGTCAAAACCCACCAGGGGGACATCCCCGGCGTCATCGGCGCCAAGCCGCCCCACCTGATCCCGCAGGAAGAGCGGAACAAAGTGGTGGAGAAGAAGGACATGTACATTGACATCGGCGCCATCTCCCAGGAGGAGGTGGAGGCCGCCGGAGTGCGGTTGGGCGACCCGGTGGTTCCAGCGGCGCCGTTCCAGGTGATGGCCGGCGGAAAGACGTACCTGGGCAAGGCGTTTGACGACCGGGTCGGCGTGGCGCTGATGGTGGACGCCCTGCGCCACTTCGCCCGGTCTCCGCACCCCAATATCCTCTACGGCGTCGCCACGGTGATGGAGGAGGTGGGGACGCGCGGGGCCAAGACCAGCGCAGAGGTCGTCAACCCCGAGGTCGCCATCATCCTGGAATCCGATATTTGCGGGGACGTGCCGGGCATTAAGCCCGAGGAGTCGGCGGTGAAACTGGGCGGCGGCCCCACTCTGGTGCTGGTGGACGCGCGCATGATCCCCAACCTCCGCCTGCGCGACCTGGTGATAGAGACGGCGAAGGCACTGGACATCCCTCTCCAGTTCTCCGCCCTGACCGGCGGCGCGACGGACGGCGCGATGATTCACCTCCACGGCACCGGCGTCCCCACCGTTGTCCTGGGTGTCCCGGCCCGCCACATCCACAGCCACTCCGCCATCATCCATCGGGACGACTACGACCGGGCCCTCCGCCTGCTCATCGGTGTCGTGGAACGTCTGGACGCGGACACCGTCCGGCAACTGACGACCGGCTAACGGCTACCGGCTCCCCCCTACCGGCTAACGGCTACTGGCTACCCACTACTGGCTATGATGCGCGACCAGCGAATCGGCTCTATCCTGGCTCTGGATTGCGGCACCGTCCTGACCAAGGCCATCCTGCTGGATCAGGTGGAGGGTTCCTACCACTTCGTTGCCCGGGGCACCGCCCTGACGACAACGGGTTCTCCGTGGCGGGACATTGCCCTGGGCATCCACCACGCCGTAGAGCAGGTGGAAGACATTACCGGGAGGGTGCTGCTGGATGAAGCCCGTCGCCTGATTATCCCTCAGCAGGGAGGGATCACGGGGGTGGATGCCTGCGTGGCGGTCAGCAGCGCGGCCCCCCCGCTGCGGGTAGTGCTGGCCGGACTCGTCCCGGAACTCAGCCTCTCCGTGGCCCAGCGCGCGGCATCCGGCACCTATGCGCTGGTGGAGGACCTGATCGTCCAGGACCCCCGGCGGAGGATGAGCGAGGAGGAGCAGATCCGCGTCCTGCTGCAGCGCCGGCCGGATGTGCTCTGCGTGGTGGGCGGCACCGACGGCGGCGCGGCGCTCCCGGTCCTGGAACTGGTGGAGACGCTGGCGCTGGCCTGTTCTATGCTGCCCGAGGGGGAACGCCCGCAGATTCTCTTCGCGGGCAACACCGCGCTCCGTCAGAAGGTGGTGGACCTGGCGGGTGGACAGGCCCCCGTCCGTTCGGTGGATAACGTCCTCCCGACCCCCACCCTGGAGAATCCGGTAGGATTGCAGAACGAACTGGAGGGCTTCTATCGCCAGAAACAACTGGCCCAATTGCCGGGGGGCGAAATTCTCCACCGCTGGCTGAACGTCCCCCTGATGCCGGTCAGCGAGTCCTTCGCCCGGCACATCCAGTACCTCTGGTACCTGGACGAATCCCCCAAAGGGACACTGGGGATAGAAGTGGGGGCGGCCAACACCCTGGTGACGGCTGTCTTTGGTGGGGAGCCGACGGTGACAGTACGGGCCGGGATGGGTTCCGTATACGGGTTAGAGCACTTCCTGGATCAACGCGGCTCAGAAACCCTTCTACGCTGGATGCCCGTTCCATTCAAGCCCGAACAGGTGCAATCCGTTTTGCACTATCGCGCTCTCTGGCCTGCCAGTGTCCCTCAAGAGGCAGAGGAACTCTGGCTGGAACAGAGCATTGTGCGGGAGGTCATCCGGGAGGCCATTCGGGCCGCGCGCCCCGCATGGCGCCCTGGGAAGGCACAGCCGTACTCCCAATTAACGCCCCTCTTTGATCCCATCCTGGTCGGGGGAGGAGCACTGGCGGCGGCTCCCCGCCCAGGGCAACTGGCTCTGATGGTCCTGGACGCTGTGGAACCGATTGGAATTTCCACTCTCCTGCTGGACATCCACGGCCTGGCTCCGGTCCTGGGGGCGGTGGCCTTGCTGAAGCCGCTGGCGGCCGTGGAGGTGGTGGATAACGGTGGCCTGGTCAATCTGGCGACGGTCATCGCTCCGGTGGGCCCGGCCCGGAAAGGGGAGGTCATCCTGCGGATCCGGGTCCACTACGAGAAGGGCGGTACCCTGGATGTGGAGGTTGCGCACGGCTCTCTGGAGGTCCTCCCCCTTCCGGCGGGAGAGGAGGCCGTACTGGAACTCCGTCCGCGCGGCCGGATAGACGTGGGGCTGGGACCGGGTCGGGGCGGCAAACGCCGGGTACGGGGTGGCCTGGTGGGCTTGATTGTGGATGCGCGCGGCCGCCCGCTCCAATTGCCCACTGACCCATACACCCGAATGGCCCAGGTCCAGCAGTGGCTCTGGGACGTGGGAGGATGAAGGACATGCGCTTCTACCTTCCTCAGACTGTCATCTCCCCTCTGACTGTCGTCCGGAAAGAGCGACGCCTCCCGGGTCGGGGGGATATTCTGGTGCGCGAGGGAGACCGGGTGGAACCGGTGCAGGTCATCGGGCGGGCGATGGTCCCCGGAGAATTCCGGATTGTGAACCTGGCTCAGATGCTGGGAGTACCCCGTCGGGCCGTTCGCCGGTATCTCAAAGTGAAACCCGGGCAGGAAGTCCGGCAGGGGGACGTCTTGGCGGCCCGTGGGGGATTGGTCCGACGGGTCTGCCGGGCACCGATGACAGGGACGGTGACCGGCATTGGCGGCGGGCGGCTCATCATTGAGGCTCCCCCACAGGTTGTGGAGGTCCGGGCCGGTTATCCCGGCGTCGTGAGACGGGTTCTTCGGGAGGAAGGTGTGGTAATTCAGGTGGCCGGCGCCCTCATCCAGTGCGCCTGGGGAAACCAGCAGGAGGGGTTTGGTGTCCTCCGTCTCCTGACGGATTCCCGGGAGAAACCCCTGCGGGTACGGATGATAGACGCCTCGTGTCGGGGGACGGTCCTGATCGGTGGCCTCCTGGCGGATGAGGACGTACTGGACCAGGCCATAGAGATGCAGGTACGGGGAATCATTGTGGGAGGGGTGGCGCCGGAGTTGCTGGGGAAAGCAGTCCAGGCACCGTTCCCGATTCTGGCCACCGAAGGGCCAGGAAGCGTCCCGATGTCCCCCCGCTGTTTCCAGTTGCTTTCCACGTACAGCGGACGAGAAGCGGTGCTGGATGGGCGTTGTGCAGGGGGGCGCTCTGTTCTCCGCCCGGAAATCATTGTGCCTCTCCCGGCGGAGCCGGGAACCGGCCCCCTGGAACTGCCCGATATGTCGCTGAGGATCGGAGATACGGTCCGCATCACCCGACTGCCGTATGCCGGCCAAATCGGCACCGTCGTGGCTTTCACCCCTGCCGGACGCCCAACGGCTACAAGCCACCTCCCCATGGCCAGGATTCGCGTTTCTGAGGGGGAACCTCCGTTGACGGTGCCGGTCTTTAACCTGGAAATCATCCGGTCCTGACCACAGACCACTAACGGCTAACGGCTACCAACTGACGACTATTTAAGGAGCGAAGCATGCTGGAAAATATAGACCTGGAACTGGAGGAGCCGGTAGAGGAGGAGGCCGAAGAGGCCGGTGAGCGGCAGAACCGGACCTTCATCATCCTGGTCGCTGCGATGGGGGGCCTGCTTCTCATTGGCATTATTGCCTTCTGTGTCTGGCTATTCACGTTTGGCCGGGGATCCATATTCGGCGGCCGGGCCGCTGTACCTCCGACGGCCACCCCGGAGGAGGCAGTAGTGGCAGCGGCGGAGACGGCCACCGCCGAGGCGGCGCTGGCGCTGGCCCAGGTCTCCCCCGAACCGACGGCGCCCCCGACCCCCTCCCCGACACCGGCCCCGCCTTCGCCGACCCCGCCGCCCACTATTGCCGCGCCCCAGGCGACGCCGACGCCCCGGATGACGCCCACTGCGGCGGCCACCAGCCCGCCCGCGGCGAGCGCGGCCTCGCCCACCCCGACCGTCGCCCCCAGTCCGCCGGCCCAGACCGGCATCGGGGCCTACACCGCGCTCATCCTGGCCGCCGGGTTGCTCATCCTGCTGTTCATCTCCCGCCGCTTGCGGACGGCCCCTAACCGTTCGTAGTTAGCCCCGCCGCGCAGCGGAGTGGCGCTCGTAGTCCGCCACGGAGCGAAGCGGAGTGGCGCTCGTAGTCAGCCACGGAGCGCAGCGGAGTGGCGCCTGACGGCACTCCACTTCGTTTCGTGCCTCACTACAAGCCGTGCCTTACTGCAAATGGGTTTCCCCTCACCAAGGAGAGGTGACATGTCCCCCTACCGCCTTTTCGGGTTAGGTCTTCTGTTAGGTGTACTGGGGGTGCTGGCAGGGGTGGCCCTCTCCTGCCCCCCAACCGATGCCTCTCCCCCTCCTCCCGCCACAGACAGCACCGGGGGAGGAGAGGCTGTCTCCCCGGACCCCCGCTGGCTGGACCTGATCCGCGCCCGCGATGAATCCGGGGTCCGCCTCCAGGCCGCCACCCCCTCCCTCCACGTTCACCTCACCGACCGGACCGTCGCCGGGCGGGTGTCCTCGCCAGCGGCCGTCTCCGTCCGGGTCAGCCGCGGAGAGACGACCCTCCGCGAGATGACCGTCCAGCCCGTCCCTGAGGGCGATGGCTACCTGTACATCGCCGCGCTGTTCCCCGACGGATACGGGTACTGCGGGGAGCCGTTCCTCCCCGGTGACGTCCTCTGGGCCGTTCAGGGCGCCACCGTCCTCAGCCTCACCATCCCGCCGCTCTCCGCGCTGGCCGACCCCGATGCCGACCTCATTTCCGGCACCGCCCCGCCCTCCGATACCGTTGCCCTGTACCTCTACCCCCGCGCCGCCCCCGACGCGGTGCTCACCCAGACCGCTGTCGCCGATTCGGAGGGGGCGTATCGGGCGGGCTGGGCCGCCCTGCGCCCCGGCGATACCGGCTTTGCAGCCTGGAATGCGGCCCCAAACCGGGCCGCCTACCTGCGCTTCGTCGCCCCGCTCCTCCAGGTCCAGGTGAACGGCGCGGAGGTCCTGGGGATGGCACCCCCATGCTCCGACGTCGCCCTGGATGTTACCGATGCGGCGGGGAATCCGCTCGCCCAAGAGTGGGCCTGGGCCGGCCGGAACGGCCGCTTTAACATCTGGCTCTGGTGGGTGGAAAAAGTAGAGGGCCTTCCCCAGGTGTTCCCCGGCTGGCGCGTTCGGGGCCAGGCCGCCGGACAGGTCTTCTCCACCACTGTCCTCCCGGTGACCGCCCAGGCCGACCGCGCGGGTGGGCAGGTTCTGGGGGAGGCTCCACCGGGCGCGCCGGTACGGGTGGAGGTCTTCCACGGACCGACGCAGTCGTACTATGAGTCCATCGGGCAGGTGGGGCCCTGCGCCTCTGCGCGGGTCACCGCGACGGCCCAGGGCCGCTACACCGCGACGCTTCCCCTCGCCCCCGCCGACTTCGGCGCCGCCTTCGCCCAGGGCCCCGACGGCCACGAGACCTTCGCCCGCTTCGCCGTTCCTTACCTCTGGGCCATCCTGGGCCGGGAGCGGCTCTGGCACGCTTACCGCCTCCAGGGCCAGGTGGACGGAGCGAACGTCCCCATCACCGTCACCCTCCAGGGGCCGGGCGGCTTGGTGCGGGACATCCGCCTCCTCCGTTCGGCGAGCAACGGGTTCTTTAGGGACCTGTCCAGCGATACCGACCCGTTTCTGGAGACCGGGGACGTCCTCACGGTGGAGACGGCGCGGGGGGTCCAGGCCGCGCTGACCCTGCCCCTTCTGACCGCGCAGGTGGACACCCTCTCCGAGACGGTCTCCGGGCAGGCGCCGTCGGGGGCCCGGCTGACGGTCAGCATCTGGGGAGAGTCCGGTCCCTGGAGCGCAGGCGGCGGCCCTCCCTACTCGCCGCCTCCGGTCTGGGCCTCTCAGGTCGTCACCGCAGGGGCTGACGGGACCTACATCGCCGACTTCCAGGGGCGGGTGAACCTCAATCCCCGCAGCGCAGGGGAGGTCTCCCTGACCACTCCGGAGGGGCACACCGTCCTGCGGCCCTTCCGGGCCCACGACTGCCGCCCTGTTCTCACTACTGTCTTCGTCGGCGGCAACTACCTGAGCGGCCTCTCCGGCTACGGCTGTCCCTCCGCCACGGTCCGGCTGATCGGCCCCGCCGGAGACCTGAAAGCCCAGGTCACTGCCAACTTTTCGTGGTGGGATCAGTTCCATTTCTACTTCTACTTGCATGTCGCCTGCCCCTGGCCCGATGGCTGTTACGATAAATCCTCTCCCCCTATCCTCATTCTTCCCGGCGACCGGATTGTGATGGAGAGCGGTGGCTCCATCTACACCACGACGGTGCCCACCCTGACGCTGGAGGTGGACCGGGAGACGCCCGCCCTCTCCGGCCAGGCCCCGGCCGGGGAGACGTTGCGGGGGGAGATTCGCGGCGAGTTCTACGAATTCCTCCATACTTTCACCACGACGGTCTCCCCTCAGGGCCGCTACACCGTCCCGCTGACCGGCATCTACACCCCCACGGCGGGGAATCACATGTTCGTCCGCTGGTACTCGGGGGAGACCGGGTTTTACGCCCACGACGTGCTCCCCCGCCTGGAGGTTGGGTTGTTCAGCGCCTATATCTTCTATGGCATCCTCCACCCGCTGACCCCCTACACTGTCACTCCTGGCTATGCCACGGGCTACGCCGGGCCGGATGGATACTTCGGCGCTAATGTGGGAGACCCTCTGCTCCCCGGCGATACGGTGACCGTCACCACGCCCCGGGAGGTCCTGACGCTGCCGCTGCCGCTTCTCACGGCGCGGGTGGACCGGGCGGCGGCGGCCGTCTCCGGGCAGGCGCCGCCGGGGGCGCCCCTGGAGGTCTCCCTCTCTGCCTACCCCCTCCATCTCTTCCGGCAGGTGACGGCGACCGCGGCCGGGACGTACACCGTCTCCTTCCCCGAGGTGGAGTCTTTTGCCGGCGCGAGTGGGATGGTCCGGTACACGAATCCTCAGGGCCATATTGTCTTCCTGGAATTCAATGCTCGGGCCTGGTTCGTTACGCTGGGGGAGCGGTGCGTGAACGGCTACGCCGATATGGCCGGTGCGCCCTTCACCGCCACCCTCCAGACGGCCGACGGCTTCACGGAGAGCCTGACGGGGACCGCCTCCACCTTCAATGCCTCCTTCCAGGTCTGTTTCTCCCGTCCGGTCGGCGTCGGCGACCGGCTGATACTGGAGCAGGTCGGCGGGGAGACAGAGTTCGTCCTCCCCCGCCTGACGGCCACCCACGACTGGGCGACCCAGATCCTGGAGGGGGAGGCGCCGCCCGGCGCCCTGGTGGAGATGGCCTTCCCCCGAGGGTGGTTTGGGGTCTCCCGCCGGACGGTGGCGGACGGGTCGGGCCGCTACCGGCTGGATACGCGCGACCTGGGCCTGCGGGTGGGGGAGTCGGGATTGGTTGCGGTGACCGATGGTCAGGGGAACGTGGCCCGGCTGGCCTTCCAGGTGCAGGGGCATCGGGTGTACCTGCCGGTGGTGGCCCGCTGATGGGGGCGCGGGGTGGGGGCGGCGGCCCTGCGGGCCGCCGCAAAACCCCCCGAGGGGGAGGGGAAAAGAGGGATTTTGGCGCGGCGGCGAAGCCGCAAAAAGCCAAACTTGAGGGGAGGGGGTGGCGGCGCAGCCGCCGGGGGAGGGGTGAGGCCGCAGGGGCAAGCCCTGCCCCATTCGCCGCAGGCTAAAGCCTGCGCCACAGGCCGCCACGCCCGTAGCGGGAGCGGGCAGACTGATGGCCCGCCCCCCCAACGGGGATGCCCGACCGGATGCCGTCGGAGCAACCGGCCGCTTACGAGATTCAACGCTCCAACCACGATTAACTGCAGACCTACCAGCCGGGTTGCATTCTGGCGAAAATGGGGCATAATAAGCGACAAGGGACGCCCGGAGGCGCGGTGTGGAAGTGGAACTGATCGCGATCACCCGCTACCTGAAAGGGGACGGAAGCCCGGAGGCGCTGCTGGAGCACGCCGGGCGGGTCTGCTACCGGAGCGAGAGCCGGGGCGACCCGGCGGCCTTCCTGCGGGCCCGCATCCGGGAAGGGCACGAGAGCCTCATTGAGCACGCCTCAGCCACTTTTGAAATTCGCGGTATCTCCCGCGCCTGCAGCCACCAACTGGTCCGCCACCGTATCGCCTCCTACTCCCAGGAGAGCCAGCGCTATGTATCCATGGACGACCCCGAATGGGTGCTCCCGCCGTCCATTCTCCAGGATGAAGAGGCGCGGGCCCTATGGGAACGGTTCGCCAGCCAGGTAAGGGAGACGTATCGCGCGCTGCGGGTGCGCGGGATCCGCAAAGAGGACGCCCGCTTCGTCCTGCCCAACGCCACCGCGACCCGGATTGTCGTCACGATGAATTTTCGGGAACTTCTGCACGTCTTCCGGCTGCGCATCTCGCCGGAGGCTCAGTGGGAAATCCGGGAGGTCGCGGTGCGGATGCTGGAGGCCGTCTACCCCTACGCGCCCGCCGTCTTTGGCGACCTGCGGGACGACCGGCGTCGCCGGTATCCGGAGTTTTTTGATCATAGACCATAGACTACTGGTTCATCAACGGAGATCAGCGCCTCTCATCCCGCGTGGTGGATATGATTCGCGACCTGGACCACGAGGTCTCCCTGAGTGTGGTATCTCTGTGGGAAGCGCTGATCAAAGCACACTGGTTGGGTGTTGAGCAGAGGCCTTTGTCCACGACGGACGGCAGCGGGTGGTGGTCCGTCGTCTGAGGTCTATCTTCAAGGAGGTGCTATGCCCAATGCAACGGTTCCGGCCGTGGAGATGCGCGGCATAGTCAAGCGCTTCCCCGGCGTTCTGGCCAACGACCATGTGGACCTGACGGTGCGCGCCGGGGAAATCCACGCTCTGCTGGGTGAAAACGGTGCCGGCAAAACCACCCTGATGAACATCCTCTACGGCATCTATCACGCCGACGAAGGGGAAATCTTCGTCAAGGGCCAGCGCGCCCACATCCGCTCCCCCCGCGACGCGATTCGCCTGGGTATCGGTATGGTCCACCAGCAGTTCCGGCTGGTCCCTTCTCACACCGTGGCGGAGAACGTGGTGCTGGGGCTTCCGGGCAACTTCTTCTTCCCCGAACGGGCCGCCCGAGAGCGCTTGCAGGAGTTCGCCCGGCGATACGGCCTGCACGTGGACCCCGACGCCCGTATCTGGCAACTCTCCGCCGGAGAGCAGCAGCGGGTGGAAATCATCAAGGCCCTCTACCGGGGGGCGGACATCCTCATCCTGGACGAGCCCACATCCATGCTCACCCCCCGCGAGATAGAGGAGTTGATGGCCACTGTCCGGCGGATGGCCGACGATGGGCAAACCGTCATCTTCATTACCCACAAACTGGATGAGGTGTTTGCTGTCAGCGACCGGGTGACCGTGCTCCGGCAGGGAAGGGTGATCGCCACGCTGGAGACGGCCCACACCGACAAGCGGGAACTGGCCCGCCGGATGGTGGGGCGGGACGTGCTTTTCCGGCTGGAAAAGCGCCCGGTCGCCGTCGGCCCGACGGTGCTGGAAGTCCGGGACCTGCACGTCCGGAACGACCGGGGCCTGCCCGCCGTGCGAGGGGTCTCCTTCTCCATCGCGGCGGGAGAGATTCTGGGCGTCGCGGGGGTGGCGGGGAACGGCCAGCGGGAACTGGTGGAGGCGCTGGCGGGCCTGCGCATTGTGGAGAAGGGCCGGGTGCTCCTGAATGGTGAGGACCTCACCAACCGTTCCCCCCGCGCCCTGGTCCGGCGCGGTGTCTGCTACGTGCCCGGCGAGCGATTGGTGGGCACCGTCCCCAACCTCAGCGTGGCGGAGAATCTTATCCTGAAGACCTATGACCAGGCCCCCGTCTGTCGGGGCATCTTTCTGGATTCGCAGGCCATCGCGTCGCACGCCGACGCGCTGATTGAACAGTACGCGGTGGCGACCCCCTGCCGGGAGACGCCCCTCAAATTGCTCTCCGGCGGCAACATCCAGCGGGCCATCCTGGCCCGGGAGACCTCCGGCGCGCCGGGCCTGCTCATCGCTGCCCACCCCACCAGCGGGCTGGACGTCGGCGCGACGGAGTACATCCGCCAGGTCCTGTTGAGCCAGCGGGAGAAGGGTACCGCCGTCCTGCTGGTCTCGGAGGACCTGGAGGAGATTCTGCAACTGAGCGACCGCATCGCGGTGATGTACAATGGGGAAATCATGGGCATCCTGCCCGCCCAGGGGGCCGACCTGGAGACCATCGGCATGATGATGGCGGGCGTCCATCGGGGTTCGTTGTAGGGGCAGGGCTTGCTCCTACGGCCTCACCCTTCCCCTGGCGGCCTCACCCCTCCCCCGGCGGCTCACCTCACCCCCGGCCCCTCTCCCGAACGAAGTTCGGGAGAGGGGCCGGGGGGTGGGGTGAGGACCCCAAGCAGGGCTTGCCCCTGCCCCATATCTATCCGGTTCTTCGGAGGAAGGAATGGATTCTCTACCCCGCCTTCGTCTGGAAAAACGTCTGGATACCCCGCACTGGCTGGGCGTGGCTACGCCGGTCTTTTCCGTACTGGCGGCATTGCTGGTGATCGCCGTCATCTTCGGGCTGCTGAGCGTCAACCCGCTGGTTGCCTACGGCCGCATCTTCACCGGCGCGTTCGGCAGCCTCTACGGCCTTTCGGAGACGGTCACGAAGGCCATCCCGCTGATGCTGGCGGGGGTGGGGCTGGCCGTGGCCTTCCGCGCCCGCGTCTACAACATCGGCGCCGAGGGACAACTGCTCATCGGCGCCGTCTGCGCCACCGGGGTCGCCCTCTTTGTCCCGGGTATCCCCGACCCGCTCCGGCTGCCGGTGATGTTCGTGGCCGGCGCGCTGGGTGGTGCCCTCTGGGCCCTCATCCCCGCCGTCCTCAAGGCCCGTCTGCGGATAGACGAGGTGCTCACCAGTCTGATGACCGTCTACATCGCCAGCGAACTGGTCAACTATCTGGTCTACGGGCCCTGGAAGGGGCCGGGCGAATGGGGCTTCCCGTACACGGACAAGTTCCCGCCGGCCGCCCAGATTCCCCGCATCGGGATTACCCGCATCCATTACCCCACCCTCATCCTGGCCCTGCTGGCAGCGGTGCTGGCCTACATCCTGGTCCAGCGCACTCGCTGGGGGTTTGAGATTCGGGTGACGGGGGAGAACCCGGAGGCGGCCCGCTACGCCGGGATGAGCTACCTGCGGACGGCGATGCTGGTGATGGCGCTCAGCGGCGCCCTGGCAGGTATGGCCGGGGTCGGGGAAGTGGCGGGCATCCACTACCGGCTCCGCTACCCCCAGGGCATCTCTCCGGGCTACGGCTTCACCGCCATCATCGTCGCCTGGCTGGCCCGCCTGAACCCGCTGGGAGTCATCCTGACCTCGCTGCTCATCGGCGGGTTGCTGGTGGGCGGGGACGCCATCCAGTTGGCGATGGGACTCCCATCAGCCACCGTCTACCTTTTCAACGGCATGATTCTCCTCTTTGTGCTGGGCGGTGACCTGTTTACCCGTTACAGAATCCGGGTAGAACTTCCCGGTCGGGCTGTCGCAACTCCGGTCCGGCTGGAGCGGGAGGAGGTCGCATGAGCATCTGGGCCTACATCTTCTCTGTGTTGCAAGCGGCCATTCCGGCCGGCACCCCGTTGCTATACGGCACCCTGGGGGAAGTGACGGCGGAGCGGTCCGGCGTGGTCAACCTGGGCGTGGAGGGCATGATGATTATGGGCGCGGTGACGGCCTTCGGCGTCGCCCAGGCTACGGGGAACGCCTTCCTGGCCATTGCCGCCGCCGCACTGGTGGGTGGACTCTTTGCCCTCATCCATGCCTTCGCCAGCATTACCCTGCGGGTCAACCAGGTCGTCTCCGGCCTGGCGCTGACCATGCTGGGGCAGGGCATCAGCGGGATGATCGGCAAGCAGTTCATCGGCATGCCGCCCCGCGTGCAGTTGAAACCGGTCCCCATCCCTGGCCTGAGCGACCTGCCTGTGCTGGGGCCGCTGCTCTTTCAGCACGACCTGCTGGTCTACATCGGTTTGCTGATGGTGCCCGTCCTCTGGCTCATCTTCTACCGGACCCGCTGGGGGATCAACCTGCGGTCAGTGGGCGAAAGCCCCGCCACTGCCGACGCGATGGGGGTGAACGTCTTTCAGGTCCGCTACCTGGCCGTCTTCTTCGGCGGACTGATGGCGGGCATTGGCGGCGCCTACCTCTCCATCGTCTACGCCCCGGCCTGGATTGAGGGGATGACGGCGGGCATCGGCTGGATCGTCATTGCCCTGACCATCTTCGCCATGTGGGACCCGGTACGGGGGCTCCTGGGGGCCTACCTCTTCGGCAGCGTGCGGGTGCTCCAGTACCGGCTCCAGGCACTGGGCATCTCCCCGCCGCTCCTTAACATGCTTCCCTTCATCCTCACCATCCTGGTCCTGATGTTCAGCGCCGGAGAGGTGATGCGCAAGCGGCTGGGCGCCCCGGCGGCCCTGATGCAGCCGTACACCCGGGAGGAGCGCTAAATGTACATCCTGGTGGTGGACCTGGGAGGGACCCAAATCCGGGCCGCCCGCTGTACCTCCGACGGCCAGATGGAGGAGCGGGTGGCCATTCCCACCCTGGCGGCCCAGGGCCCGGAGGTCGTTTTGGACCGCATCCGGCAAGCCATCCGGACGGTCTGGCCGAAGAAGGAGCCGGTATCCGCCCTGGCCCTCTCCGCTCCGGGCCCGGTGGATGCCCATCGCGGTGTCGTCCGCTTTACCCCGAACATCCCGGGCTGGAAGGACGTCCCCCTGCGAGACCTCATGGCGGAGACGTTTGGTATTCCCACCTTTGTTGCCAACGACGCCAACCTGGCGGCTCTGGGCGAGTTCCGCTTCGGTGCCGGGCAGGGAGTACGGGACCTGATTTACCTGACCATCAGCACCGGCATCGGCGGCGGGATTATTGTGGACGGTCGCCTCTACGAAGGAGGGCAGGGGCTGGGCGGCGAGGTCGGCCATATGGTGGTGGAGCCGAACGGCCCTCTCTGCGGCTGTGGGGGGTACGGGTGCCTGGAGGCCGTCGCCTCCGGGACGGCCATCGCCCGGGAGGCCCGGGCGGCGCTGGAGCGGGGCGCGTCCTCCCTTCTGACCGGCATGGTGAGCGGTCCGGAGGCGGTCACCGCCAGGGAGGTCGCCGAGGCGGCGGCGCAGGGGGATGACCTCTCCCGACGCATCTTCGCCCGCGTGGGCTACTACATCGGACTGGCGCTGGTCAGCCTGATGTACCTCTTCAACCCCGTCCTCTTCATCATCGGCGGGGCGGTCGCCAACGCGGGCGACCTGCTCTTTGATCCCATGCGGCAGACGATGCGGGAGCGGGCCCAGCGCGTCTACTGGGAGAACACTCCGGTCGTCCCGGCGGCCCTGGGGGACGACGTGGTGCTCCTGGGGGCGCTCGCGCTGGCGCTGGAGCGTGGAATATAGAACGCCGATTCACGCAGATGGAACGCAGCGTTCATCTGCGTCCCTGTTTCCGATGATGCTGCGCGTGCTGGACCGGCTCACTGAGGGCCCCCGTCGCCGGAAGTACGAGGCCCTGGCTCGCCAGATGGGGCGCCCAGAGGTTTCGCCGGATGGCCGACGGGGGTTTATCGTTATTCAAATAGACGGTCTCTCCTACGATTATCTGGTAGAGGCCATGGAGCGGGGCTACCTGCCATACCTCCGACGGCTGGTCCGGGAGGAGGGCTGGCATCTGGCCCCCTGGTACTGCGGATTGCCCAGTACCACCCCGGCGGTCCAGGCGGCCATTCTCTTCGGCAATCGGGAGGACATCCCCGGCTTCCGCTGGTACGACAAACGGGAACGGGTGGCCTTCGTCGCCAAACGGCCCGCCCAGGTCCAGGCACTCCAGGAGCGACTGAAGGCCGGACGGGTTGGCATTCTGCTGGGGGGCTCCAGTTACGTGAACATGTTTGATGGCGACGCCGACCTGTCCCTTTTCACCCTCTCCTCCATTCACCCCCGCCTCTTTCTGGAGTCGGTGCGCGGCATTGGTCTCCTGCTCATCTTCCTGCTCAGCCCGCTGCGGGTCCTGCGGGTCCTCTGGCTGACGGTCACCGGCTACCTGCGCGCGCTCCTCTGGCGGCTGCGGGCCGTCCTGTCCCACCGCCCAGCCCGTCCCTCCGGTCTTCTCTCCCCCCTTCTGGCAGCAGCCGTCAACGCCCTGTTCACCGAAGTTCAGACCTTCGGCATCATCCTGGATATTTACCGGGGTGTCCCATCCATTTACGCCAACTACAACGCCTACGACGAGGTGGCCCACTGGTTCGGTCCGGATGACCCCGCCGCCTTCGGCGTCCTGCGGGATATAGATCGGCGCATCCGGCAGATTGACCGGGCGCGCCGGCGCGCATCAGGCCGCCGCTACGACCTCTTCGTCCTCTCCGACCACGGCAACGCTCCCTCTGTTCCCTTTTCGTGGCAGACGGGGCAGACGCTGGGGGAGTTTGTGGCCGCCCAGTTGGGGGACGTCTCGCTGGACGAGGTCTTCAGCCGACCGGGGTACGCGGAGGCAAAGGCCCGCTATCTGATGGAGGAGATGGAGGGCATAGAGGAACGGCTGCCGTCCGCCGTCGGCCAGGTGGTGCGGGCCTTGCGCCGTTCCCTGGGCCGCCGTATCCCGCCGGATTGGGAGGCGGAAGGGTATAACCTGGAGCGTCGAGAGGACGTTGTCGTGCGCGTTTCGGGACCACTGGCCCATATCTATTTCAACGTTGTTGCCCGACCGCTGGACCTGATTGAGGTGGCGCTGCTGTACCCGCATCTGCTGGACCGGCTGATGGAGATGGACCTGATCGGCTGGATTGTGGGGCGGGCCGGAGGGCAGGCAGTGGTGCTGGGACGGGAAGGCGGTCGGGCCGTGATTGCTGATGCGCGGGTGGAGGTAACTCCGCCCGACCCGCTCTCGCCCTACGGCGACCGGGACCGGGTCGCCCGCGAGGTCTATCATCTGGCGACCAGTCCGCGCGCGGGGGACCTGATTCTGATGGGCGGGCTTCTCCCCGACGGGCGGGTGGTGACCTTTGAGGAGCAGGTCGCCACCCACGGCGGTCTGGGGAGCGGCCAGGAGCGGCCATTTCTGCTCTGCGATGCCGGGGAACCATTGACCATAGCCTCACCGGCGGCCTTCTACGATTTTTTCATGGACCGGTATTTTCGCGCCGCGCCCGCGTCCCCGTCCTGAGAGGTAGATGGGGCGATGGGGTTTTGCGGCGG
>DAOTWL010000137.1:0-7645 GCA_034435875.1 Anaerolineae bacterium | reverse complement strand
TTGCAGTTTAACAAATTATTTGGGCAATCGCCTGAGGTGGACTTTGCCCCCTCATCCCCCCCTTGCCCCCCCCTCCCCCAGAAGCGGGGGAGAAGGGGGGGTTTGAGGGCGGCGGCTTCGCCGCCCTCACCCCACCCCTATACCCCTCCCCTCTCCCGCTTGCGGGAGAGGGGCCGGGGGTGAGGGCGAGTCGCAGTTGATGGCCCAAATAATTTTTCCAGTTGCAACAGCGGCGGGCTCAGATGACAAAGCCCCACGGGGCGAGGCCCCTGCTTCGCTTCGCTACCCAGAAACTTGCGTAGCGCAAGATTCATCTTGCGCCACACGCTCGTTTCTGACCTGCGGGAATGGCGCTCCGCCATGGAATACTTGCAGTGACAACTCCTCGGACCGAGCCTCGGGGCGAGGCCTCGGGCCGTGGCCCCACGGGGCGAGGCCCCTCGGGCCGTGGCTCTGACGGGCTATCCGAAAGCCCCCGAAGGGGGGCTTCGCATCTGAGCCAGGGGCTTTTAGCCCCTGGCGTAGGTAGTTACTTTGAAGGTAATGATGGGCGAGGATTTTAAGAAACAGTCAGGTGCCGAGCGCCGGCACCGGAAAACACCGGAAGAGCGCAGGGCCATAATAGCGGCCCTGGCAGGGGTCCTGGAGGCCCAGCCGGATGTCCGCTTCGCCTACCTCTACGGCTCCTTCCTGGAGGACCTGCCCTTCCACGATGTGGACGTCGCCGTCTATCTGGAAGAGGGCACGGATTTCACGGACCGGGCGCTGGAACTGGCCGGGGCGGCCGAACGGGCGCTCCGGGAGGCCGGACATCCCTTGCCGGTGGATGTCCGGGTGTTGAACAACGCTCCGCTGGGATTCCGGTATTCCGTCTTCCGGGGTCATCTCCTGATAAGCCGGGACGAGGATTTGCGGGTCCGCGAGGTGGTCTGGACGGTGACCCGCTACTTGGACGCGAAGCCCTTGATCCGTGCCGCCCTGAAGGAGGCAATAACCTCTTGGGCCTGGACGAATCGCTGATCCGGAGCCGTTTTGAGGATATTCGGGCATCGCTGGAGCGCCTGGAGGAACTCCGGGCGCTTCCGAAAGATGAGTTCCTGGCCCATCGCGACTACCTGGACCTGGTTTGCTATCGCCTGATCGTGGCGATTGAAGCGGCAGTGCAAATCTGTCTCCATGTCAGTGCCCGACAATTGCATCAGGCACCGGAAGAGTACGCCGAATGTTTTGCCCTTCTGGGAGAAGCGGGCATCATCCCGGCCGATTTGAGCGAACGCTTGCAGCGGATGGCTCGCTTCCGAAATGTGCTGGTGCACCGATACCGAGATGTGGACTACAACCGGGTATATGATGTTCTCCAAAATCGTCTGGGCGATTTGCGGGAGTTTATGGACGCTATTGGTAAACTACTTTAATCGGGAGGCTCCTTACGTGATCCACGGCGTAGAACTCAAACCTCTGATCACCCACACCGACGAGCGCGGCTTTTTCCGCGAGATTCTCCGAGCCAGCGACTCCATTTTCTCCGAATTTGGCCAGTGGAGCCACACGATGAGCCACACCGGAGTCGCCAAGGCCTGGCACATCCATCACCGCCAGACCGACTGGTGGTATGTGGCCTGCGGGACGGTTCGGGCCGCCCTCTACGACGCCCGCCCCGACTCCCCAACCTACGGTCAATTGGAGGAATTCCTGCTGGGGGACGGCCATCCCCCGGTTGTCCTCAAAATCCCCCCGGGCGTCGCCCACGGCTATCGGGTCCTCCAGGGCCCGGCCCACATCTTCTACATCACCTCCAACGAATACGACGGGACCGACGAGGGCCGCATCCCCCACGACGACCCGACCATCGGCTACGACTGGACCCGCTGGCCGGAGATTAAATAAAAAGGAGGCCCGATAGCCAGAAAGTATGCCCAGCCACCCGTTGTAGAGGTAGTCTGCCAATTCCGTTTGACATCGGATACGGATTGGGATATAACAATCCCTGGCCTCTTCTACCAAAAGTTCAAAGAGGAATTCCCATACCGGGAAGTCCGGAGAGGAGGGGGAATAGAGTTGGAACTAACGGAAGAAGCCGGACCGACTTTTCATATGGCTACACAGGAGATCTTGCTGCTATTCTCGGAAAACAGGGCTTTCCTGATCCAGGTCGGCCCTCGCCTTATTGCGGTCAATTGTCTCCGGCCATATCCTACTTGGCCTGGTTTCCGTTCTCGGATTGAGAAAGCCTGGAATTTCTTAAGAGAAGTCGTGGAAGTCCAGGGCCTGGAGTACATCGGGCTGAGATACATCAATCAGATTTATCTCCCGGAAACTTCCTCCCGGCTGGAAGATTATTTTGAGTTTTACCCATATCTGGGCCCGAGTTTACCGCAAGATAACGTCGCGTTTACTGCAGGCAGCCTCTTCGCTTACCATGAAGGCCGCGATCAGTGTCGGCTCCAGTTAAACAATGCACCAGTAAGCCCGGGGGAGCCGCCAGCGGTCTTTCTGGATATTGAATATTTCCTGGCCCAGTCGAAAGCGGTGAAACCGGAAGAGGTTTTTGAGTGGTTGGAGGAAGCGCACAGAAAGGTGGAGGAGATATTTGAAGCCTCTATTACCGAGCGCCTCAGAACAATGTTCCAACCAGAGGTGTAGCGATGATCCTTGCAGGCACTGTAACACATTCAAAAGATATTGGGAGATGGCCCTGGAGGGTTGGGGCTCAAAGTCAGTCTGTGATTGGTTTTCGGCGAGTTCGTCGTAATCTACCAAGAGCTCACCGGGAATTTTTGCCCGTGTCCGGTTTAACTTCCTGGACGTTGAGCGGGGGGCCTTCTCCCTGGACCGAGGGCTTTTCTTTCCCGTGGATAACCTTCCAGAGGCTTCATCTTCCGGAGGCGGAGTATCCTGTTCAATTCTTCCGCATTCAGAAAGTTTTGGAAAAAATCACCCCCTATGATATAAAAGTGCTCAGATCCGATCAGGTCCGGGATTATCTTCAGCGTTATCCCGAATTGATAGATCTGGTTCCCCTGGTAGCTCATGTGGTCCGAAGCCATCTGCCAAATGCCCAGTTGACCTTAACCGTTTATCACGATCCGGAGGAAGAGGATGAGCATTTGATCATATACGCCCGTTTTGCGAAATATGATGATTCGGCTTTGGAAAGAATTCGGCACACTCGATCCATATATCGGGATATGCTGACCAATTGCCGGGGGTGGATTTTTCTCACCACCGACTTTCATTCGCCGGAGAGCTATGCCGTTTGACTGGGGCGAATTTCTCGCACTGGCTCGTGACTTCCAAGGCCGATCAGGACCTGGCTATTCTGAAGAAGCCGCCCATCGGACGGCAGTCAGCCGGGCTTACTATGCCGCTTTTGGCCGCACCTGTAATTATGCTGAAGCAAATCTCCGTTTTCGGCCTGGTAGAACAGGGGAAGACCACAGGCAGCTGAGGGAGTACCTGCGTCGACAGCCATATCCGTGGCCTGATGTAGCCGACGATTTACACGAATGGAGAACATGGCGCAACCAGTGCGACTATGACCCCGATGTTCCAGGGTTACAGCCCTTGGTGACCTCTGCCATTCGGTGTGCCGAACGGATTTTGCAGCAACTCCCATAATTCAGGAGGCATCTATGACGCATCCATCCTGGCCGGAAGCCCTGAAAGAAGCCGTTGTGTTGAAAGGAGACCGGGTAGAGATTCGGGACGAATCCCGACTGCGCGGCCCGGCGCTGGACGCTCTGGTCTACGCGGCCGTCTTCGGCGAACCGGAGGAGCGGGCCACCGCCCGCGCGCTTCTCTGGGAACTGGGCCAGGCCCTGGACATCCGCCCGGCCTCCATCCACGACCTCTACATGGCCCGGGGGCGCGGCGAGACCTCCACCAACTGGACCGTGCCCGCGATGAACCTGCGCACCCTCACCTACGACATGGCCCGCGCCGTCTTTCGCGCCGCGCTGGCCCGGAATGTCGGTGCGATGATTTTTGAAATCGCCCGCTCCGAAATCGGCTACACCGACCAGCGCCCCGCCGAATACGCTACCGTCATCATCGGCGCGGCGGTCCGGGAGGGCTACCGGGGCCCCCTCTTCCTCCAGGGTGACCACTTCCAGGTGAGCGCCAAAAAGTACGCTACGGCCCGGGAGACCGAAATCGGGGCGGTGGAGGACCTCATCCGCGAGGCGGTTGCCGCCGGATTCTTCAACATTGACATAGATACATCCACCCTGGTGGACCTGAGCCGCCCGACGGTCCCCGAACAGCAGCGGACGAACTACGAGGTCTGTGCCCACTTCACCCGCCTCATCCGGAGCCTCCAGCCGGAGGGGGTGACGATTTCCGTCGGCGGTGAAATCGGCGAAGTGGGCGGCCACAACACCACCGAGGAGGAACTGCGGGCCTTTATGGACGGCTACAACAGCTCTCTGCCGCCGGGGATGCCCGGCGTGAGCAAACTGAGCATCCAGACCGGCACCTCCCACGGCGGCGTCGTCCTCCCCGACGGCACCCTGGCCCGGGTCAAGATTGACTTTGACACCCTGGAGCGGCTCAGCCGGGTGGCCCGGGAGGAGTACGGCCTGGCCGGCGCCGTCCAGCACGGCGCCTCCACCCTCCCGCCGGAGGCGTTCCACAAGTTCCCGGAGGTCGGCACCGCCGAAATCCATCTGGCCACCGCGTTCCAGAATCTTCTCTACGATCACGCCCTCTTCCCCGCCGACCTGCGGGAGGAGATATACGCCTACCTCCGGAAAGAACACGCCGCCGACTGGAAAGAGGGCAAGACCGAGGAGCAATTCCTCTACGAAGCGCGCAAAAAGGCCCTGGGGCCCTTCAAGCGGGAACTCTGGAACCTGCCGGAGGAGGTCCGGGCGACGGTGGGGCGGGAACTGGAGGCCCAGTTCGGCTTCCTCTTTGAGCAGTTGGGGGTGACGGGCACCGCCGATATGGTGGCCCGCTACGTCCGCCCGCCGGAAATCCACAAGACCCCTGCCGACTTCGGGGCCGAGAAGGCCCTTTCCATCAGCGAGGGCCTGGCCGACTGAACCCCCTCACCGTATGTAGGGGCAACCCTTGCGGTTGCCCTCCCTGTATCATCCGTGAGGGCCTGGCCGACGTACCCATTCCCCCATCTACCAATGTACCGATTACCAATATACCAACACCCGAGGCAAAGGAGGAGCCATGTTCCACACCATCATTATCGCAGGACATCTGGGACGGGACCCGGAGATGCGTTACCTGCCCAACGGTCAACCGGTGACCACTTTCTCGGTGGCCTCTACCCGCCGCTGGACAAGCCAGAACGGCCAGCCGCAGGAAGAGACCATCTGGTTCCGCATCTCCGCCTTCGGCAAACTGGCGGAGACCTGCAACCAGTACCTGGCAAAGGGACGGCCGGTCCTGATAGAGGGACGCCTTCGGCCCGATGACCGGGGCAACCCCCGCACCTGGGTCGGGCAGGACGGGATGGTCCATGCTTCCTACGAAGTAACGGCCAATACCGTCCGCTTCCTGGGCCGGCGGGAGGAGGCGGCGGCTCCGGTGGTGGAGGAAATTCCGGAGTACGAAGAGCCGATGCCCGAAGAGGAGATTCCCTTCTGAGCCGTGGACGGGGAAGTTGAAAGGTAGCACAGGCTGTTTGCCTGCATCTACAGGCCCGACGGCCTGCGCTCCAGCGGCCCGCGCCGGGACGTGCCAGGCACTTCGGAAAGTTCCTGGCGCGTTCAGGCCCGACGGCATGCGCCAACTGTGATTTCAGATCACAAGGAGTCACCATGAGCACACGACCCCGTCTTCCCCCCGGGCAGGTGCTGACCCAGCGCTTCCCGGTCCTCCACTACGGACCGGTCCCGCGCTACCAAAACCTGGACAATTGGGACCTGCGTATCTTCGGAGCGGTGGAGGAGGAAGTCCGCTTCACTTACGAGCAGTTGACCCGCCTCCCCACCACCCGCATCGTCGCCGACATCCACTGCGTCACCCGCTGGTCCAAATTTGATACCGTCTGGGAAGGGGTCCGCTTTCGGGACCTGCTGGACTACGTCCGGCCTCTGGCCGGAGCCGAGTACGTTATCATCCACGCCGAGTACGGCTTCACGGCCAACCTGCCCCTCCGGCGCCTCCTGGCCGATCCCGTTCTCCTGGCCTGGAAGTACGATGATCAGCCCCTGACCCCGGAGCACGGCTGGCCGCTGCGGCTGGTGGTGCCCGACCTCTACTTCTGGAAATCGGCCAAATGGGTAAGGGGGATTGAATTCTCCTTTGAAGACCGGCCCGGTTTCTGGGAACAGGCCGGGTATCACAACGAGGGCGACCCCTGGCTGGAGCAGCGGTATGCGGAATGAGCGGCGGTGCCAGGCCCAGCGGAGGATACTCTCCGGCCTGGTGCTTTTCTTGCTGACTTCGTGCGTTGCTTCTCCGCCGTCTCCGACACCCCTTCCGTCTCCGACGCCCGCTCTTTCCCCACCGACCCCGACATCCACCCCCTGGACCAGGCCGCTGATGGTCACCCTGACCCTCTGGCTGCCGGAGGAGCTGAGCCCCTACGGGGAGGGAGAGGGAGCGGAACTCCTGGCCAATCGTCTGGCCGACTTCGGGGCCGCTCATCCCGACCTCCAGGTCCAGGCGGTCGTCAAAAAGAGCCACGGACGGGGCGGGTTGTTGCATTTTCTGCAGACGGCCAGCGTCGCCGCCCCCTCCGTCCTCCCCGACCTGGTGGTGCTGGACAGGACCAACCTGCAGGTAGCGGCTCGGGCCGGCCTCCTCCAGCCACTGGACGGCTTGCCCCCCCCCGACCTGGAGGCCGACCTGTTCCCTTTTGCCGTTGGATTGGGCCGGGTGGACGAGGTCACCTTTGGCCTGCCCCTGGCCGCTGAACTGCAACATCTGGCCTACTCGCCGGCCTCGCTCTCCGCTCCGCCGGTCTCCTGGAACGATGTCCTCTCCGCCGGACTGCCCCTCTTCTTCCCCGCCGCCGGACAGAACGGCATCGCCGACGACTTCACCTTCATCCAGTACCTGGGCGCGGGGGGCCGCCTGATGGACGAAACGGGGAATCCAATCCTGGAGGAGGAGCCATTGACGGCGATCCTGGATTTCTACGCCCAGGCGACGGTGAGCGGGGTCATTTCTCCTCTGGTAGCCCTTTCTCTCGGAAGTGTGGAAGAGTGCCAGGCTCGCTTCCAGGAGGAGGGAGGGTTGGCAGTCGTGGATTCCCGCTGGTTCTGGACGGAGGGGGAACGGATAGCCGAACCAGGGCCGATTCCCACCCGGGACGGTCGTCCGGTCGCGCTGGCGGAGGGGTGGGTCCTGGCGCTGGTGACGGCTGATCCGGAGCAGCAGCAGCGGGCGATGGCGCTGGCGGCCTGGCTGCTGGAGCCGGGATGGTACGGGGCATGGACGCAGAGCACCGGCTACCTGCCGGTGACCCGAAGCGGCCTGGCCGGGTGGGCGGTCTCTGCGGAGCGGCGGGAGGTGTTGGAGACCATTCTGGCCGGGGCGCGGGAGCCCCTGCCCCAGCCCGTGCGGGAGCGGCTGGGGCCGCTCCTGCAGATGGCGCTGGAGGCCGTCCTCCAGGGTCAACAGAGCCCGGCAGAGGCGGCCGCCCGCGCCGTCCAATCCCTGAGATAACGGGGGCGGCGGCCCG
>DAOTWL010000136.1:0-18054 GCA_034435875.1 Anaerolineae bacterium | reverse complement strand
CGGGAGAGGGGAGGGGGAGCAAAGAAGGGGTTTTGCGGAGGCCTTTGGCCTCCGCAAAACCCGCCCCACCCCCGGCCCCTCCCCCAAGCGAAGCGATGGGGGAGGGGGGATGAAGGGGGGTGGGGGCAAAAGCGACTTCCCTGGACCCCATAAGGTGTTGATTTTACTTTAGTGCGAAACAACGTTTAACCGGCGCGCCAGACTTGCAGGAGCCTTTTCATAAACGCGCTGGGCCTCTCTGGAAAGGAAGATTTCATACATTTCGTCGGATATCCTCAAAGCGAACAATTTCGCCTTTTTCGGCCTGTCGGAGTGCTTGCGCCAGCGCTTCTTCAAATCCACTCATTCGGAGCAATTCCTCTGTGGCCTCTGCGCTCTCCCTCTCTCAGGTAAGCCAGAAAATCCCTGGCAACCTGCAGCCGTTCTATAGATAAGGTGCGCAGGCGACGCTCCACTTCTTTCAGCAAAATCTCTCTGGATTGAACCGTGCTCATGACTCCTCCTGCGGCGCTCTACTCAATACCTCCACCTGGCGGGCCGCGTGGAACGAACTGCGCACCAGCGGGCCGCTCTCCACCCAGCGGAACCCCATCTCCAGCCCGCGCCGCCGGAACTCCTCAAACTCTTCCGGGGCATAGTACCGCTCAATGGGCAGGTGACGGCGGGTCGGTTGAAGGTACTGACCAATTGTCAGGATGTCCACCCCCACCCCGCGCAGGTCCGCCATCACCGCCAGCACCTCATCAGGGATCTCGCCCAGACCCACCATCAGGCCGCTCTTGGTCAGCACGTCGGGGGCCATGCGGCGGGCGTTCTCCAGCACCGCCAGCGACCACTCGTAGCGGTTGCGGGGCTGGACGCGCGGGAAAAGGCGGGGGACCGTCTCCACGTTGTGGTTGAGGACGTCGGGGCGGGCCTCCATCACCACCCGCAGGAGTTCCGGGTCGCCCTGGAAGTCGGGGATCAATACCTCCACGGTGCACTCTGGAATCCGGGCGCGGATTTCCCGGATGACTGCGGCGAAGGCTGAGGCGCCGCCATCGGGGAGGTCATCCCGGGTGACCGAGGTGATGACCGCATGGGAGAGGCCCATCGCGGCAACCGTCTCCGCCACCCGCCGGGGCTCGTCCGGGTCGGGGGGCGCAGGACGCCCGCTGCGGACGTTGCAGAAACGGCAGGCCCGGGTGCAGGTATCCCCCAGGATGAGAAAGGTCGCGGTTCGCTCCTCCCAGCACCGGCCGATATTGGGGCAGTTGGCCTCTTCGCAGACAGTATGGAGGCGCTGGGTCCGCATCAGCCGCTTGAGGTGGTGATACTCCGGCCCCTCCCGGCGCGGCACCCGCAGCCACTCCGGACGGCGCGGCAGACCCGTAGAGGAAACAACACCCTGGGACACGGCTTCAACCCCTCTGCTCACAAATCACGAATTTTCTCACACAGAGACACAAAGATTTTTCTTTGTGCTCTCCGTGTCTTTGTGTGATCATGCGAACTCCACCGGTCGGATGCGGGTCTCGGCGTCCAGGAACTGGGCCAGTTGCTCCCGGAAGAAGAGTTGGACCGTCCGGGTCGGGCCGTGCCGGTGCTTGGCGACGATGATGTCCGCGATGTGCTGTTTATCCGTCTCCGGCTTGTACATCTCTTCCCGGTAGATGAACATCACCACGTCCGCATCCTGCTCCAGACTATTATGGACGATTATGTCTCCGGCCACAAAGTTGTGATGTCCGGGCACCTCCAAGTCAAACACCTCTTCCTCGCCCGCTTCCTCAATAGAAGCAATCCGATCCCAATATACATCGGGGATCCGCTTTTCCCAAGAGCGGCGGTTCCAGATACCTAAGCGGTCCATCCACTCGGCGACCGGATTCCGCACTCCGTGAGTTAAGCGATACGCCGCGCTGAGGTAGACTTGCCACCAGCCTCGCTCCTTTGTAATACGAGGGTTGACAGCGGTACCAAACCCCTCTATAGCCAGCTGAGCAACCATTTCGGCCAGACTCCGGTCCGTCGTCGTGTACTGCACAACATGCCTGGAAAGAGTACACCCGTCACCGATCAGATGGCCTAAAAGAGCCGCTTCTGCCTCCTGAATGGTTGGAGAGGGAACTTCCAGCATAGCCCAGGATCGCGAGAGGGCAATATGGTCGCCCGGTTTCAACTCGTCCAATCGCTTCCATCCCTCTATAGTGCGAAATCGGTGATTCGCGGTAGCCCGAATTTCCCGCCCCAGGCGGGTGCGCAACCGGAAAACAGGCGCCACTCCGACCCGCCACGCCTTACGGGCCAGAATGGGTTCCAGTTTCCAAGTCTCCTCGTTGAGGGCCATCACTGTCACGGACGCTCCATTCTGGGCCAAAAGCCGGATCGGTATCCTCTGGCCATCTGCTAACTGGACCAGGGTGTCGCCTGTCAGACACCCGCTCTCTCGCAAATCTGCTAAGACCGGCCGCTTATCCGTCCGCTGCTCCACCGCACGGGAGAGTTGGGAAACGGCCAGGAGCGGCACGTCCAGTTCCCGCGCCAGACTCTTGAGCATGCGGGAGATGTAGGAGACCTCCTGGACCCGGTTTTCCACCCGCACATCGCTGGTCATCAGTTGCAGGTAGTCCACCACGATGAGGTCCAGGCCGTACTCGGCGTGAATGCGCCGCGCTTTGGTGCGCAGTTGCAGCGCGGAGATGGCGGGAGTATCGTCAATAAAAATGGGGAGTTCGGAGAGGACGCCGGTCGCCTGGACCAGGAGGGGCCATTCCTCCTCCCGGAGTTGTCCCAGCCGGAGCCGCTGGGCGTCAATCCCCGTCTCGGCGGAGACCAGCCGCTGCACCACCTGCTCGGCGGACATCTCCAGGCTGAAAATCGCCACATGCTTGCCCAGCCGGGCCGCGTTGCGGGCAACCGAGAGGCAGAAAGAAGTCTTCCCCACCCCGGGCCGGGCCGCAACGATAATCAGGTCCGACTTCTGCAGGCCCCCCAGCAATTTGTCCAGGTCTATGAAGCCGGTGGGCACCCCCAGCGGCTCCCCCTGATGGGTGTAGAGGTACTCTATGCGGTCGTAGAAGGGCCGGACAACCTCCTGGATGGGCACCAGGTCCCGGGTGATGCGCCGCTGGGAGATGGCGAAAAGGGCTTGTTCCGCCCGGTCCAGGACCTCGCCGATTTCCTGCCCTTCCTGATAGGCCAGTTGGGCGATGTCGCCCGCCGCGCTGATGAGACGGCGGCGGATGGCCGCCTCTTCCACGATCCGCCCGTAGGCCTCCACGTGGATGGCGGTGGGAACGGTATCTATCAGACGGGCCAGATAGGCAACGCCCCCCACCTCTTCCAGAATTCCCCGCGCTTCCAGTTCATTGCGCAGGGTCACGAAGTCCACCGGCTCCCGGCGCTCGTGGAGGGCCAGGATGGCCTCGTAAATCCAGCCGTTCTTCTGGATGTAAAAGTCCTCGGGGCGGAGAAAGGACGCGACGCGATACAGCGCCTCCGGGTCAATCAACAGGGAGCCCAGAACCGCCTCTTCGGCCTCTACGTCGTGAGGGATGGTCTTCTCCGGCGCAAGCATAGCCGATAGTCGGTAGCAGGAAGCCGATAGTCGGTAGCGGGTAGCCAGAAGCCGGTAGTCGGTAGCCGCTACCGGCTACCCCCTATCGGCTACCGGCTAATGAATCGGCAAGTCATCCAGATTCAGACCGCGCAGGAACTCGTCAAAGGCGGATTCTTCTGCCTCGCCTTCCTCGCCCAGGTCCTGCTCGGGAACCACTCCGGCCGCGTCCATGACCTCTTCGGCCACATAGATGGGGGCCCGGGTGCGGACCGCCAGGTTCATCGCGTCGGAGGGGCGAGAATCCACCTCTATGGTCCGACCGTTGAGGCTGATGACGATGCGGGCATAGAAAGTATCGTCCCGCAGTTCGGAGACGACGATGTACTGGACCTCCCCCCCCATCGCCTCAATGACGTTGCGAAGCAGGTCATGGGTCAACGGGCGGGCCACGGCCACCTGCTGGAGTTCTATGCTGAGGGCTTCGGCCTCGTAGGGCCCAATCCAGATGGGGAGATACCGCTCCGAGCCCAATTCCTTCAGGAGCACCACCCGATGCTGGGACATCAGACTGACCTGGATTCCTGCAATCTTGACTTCAATCATCTCTCTCCTTCTCCGGACGCTCGCGGCGAGAATGAGGGCCTGCGCTCATTATACCACGACTTCATCGGTTGACAATTTCTCTGGCATCGGTTATACTTTTCGCGCAATAAAATGCAGGAGGCAACGTCATGGAGAAATGGGAATGCATGGTTTGCGGCTATATTTACGACCCCGCTAAAGGCGACCCCGATCGCGGAATCCCTCCCGGAACCCCCTTTGAAGCCCTGCCAGAGGACTGGTCCTGCCCCGATTGCGGCGCCACGAAGGATATGTTTGAGAAGGTGTAGGCGGACCGGCACCAGATGGAGCGATACGTCATCATTGGCAACGGCGTGGCCGGAGTGACGGCGGCGCAGGCGATTGTGCGCGCCCGGTCCGGGGCAGACATCCACATCTACGCGGCGGAGCCGTACCCCTACTACCGCCGCCCTCAACTGCCCGACTACATCGCCGGAATCGTCTCCGAGGCCGACATTTTCTACCGCCCCCCGGAGTGGTACGAGCAGCAGGGCATCCGCGTCCACCTGAGCGCGCCGGTAGCCGAATTGGACCCCCCTGCCCACCGCCTGCGGCGGGCCGATGGGACGACCGTCCCCTACGACCGCCTCCTCCTGGCAACCGGCGGCCTGGCCTGGATGCCCCCCATAGAGGGGACCGACCGCCGGGGCGTCTTCACCCTGCGCACGCTGGATGATGCCCGGGCCATTCGCCAGTTCGCCCAATCTGCCCGTCGGGGAGTAGTGGTCGGCGGCGGCCTCCTGGGGCTGGAGACGGCGCGGGCGATGCGCGCGCTGGGGCTGGAGGTGACCGTCCTGGAGTTCGCTCCCTCCCTGATGCCCCGCCAGTTGGACCGGGAGGGCGCGATGGTACTGGAAACCCTCCTCCGGAAGATGGACATCCAGACCGTCACCGGGGCGGCCACTGAGGCGATTCTGGGGAACGGCACGGTGCGAGGAGTGTGGCTCAAGGATGGGCGGGAGTTCTCCGCCGACATAGTGGTCTGCTCCACCGGCATCCGCTCCGATGTGGCGCTGGCCCGCCAGGCCGGCCTGACGGTGGCCCGGGGAGTGGTGGTGGACCAGCACCTCCAGACCAGTGCCCCGGACATCTACGCCGCCGGGGATGTAGCGGAGGCCGGGGGCATCGTCTACGGCATCGTCCCCGCCGCCATAGAGCAGGCGCGCGCAGCGGCAGCAAATATGGTCACGCCGGGAAGCGTCACCTACTCCGGCACCCTCCCCGCCACCACCCTCAAAGTCGTGGGCGCCGAGTTGACCTCGCTGGGCGAGTGCGTGGCCGAGGGCGATGATCTGCTCCAACTCCGGCGCGCCGACCCCCAGAACGGCCGCTACCGCAAACTGGCCCTGCGGGATGGCCGCATCGTCGGCGCCATTCTCCTCAACGAGCGAGAGCACACCTCCCCCATCCGCCAGTTGATGGAGCGGGGTACCGACGTCTCCGCCTACGCCGACCTCCTGATGGAGGAAAACCCGGACTGGAATCAGATGACAGCCGCTTGAGGAGAACCTGATGGGAGAGAAGACCCAGCGCAACCTCTACGATGCCTTTGTGGGCGAGGCCAAAGCCCACCGGCGGCTGCTGGCCTTCGCCCGCAAAGCGGAGGAGGAGGGATACCTGGACGTCGCGCGGCTCTTTCGCGCCGTTGCCTATGCCGAGGGCATCCACGCCGATATAGCCCTGCGGCTGATGGGCGAGGCCGTCATCCGCTCCACCGAGGAGAATCTGCAATCCTCCTTTGAGCGGGAACGGTTCGCCAGCGGCATCGCCTACGCCCGCTTCATCCAGGAGGCGGAGGAAGAAGGCGACCGGCGCGCGGCCCTGGTCTTCAGCCGGGCGCGGGATGTGGAGGAGGCCCACGCCGCCCTCTATAAGCGGGCCATCAGTTGTATGCTCCGGGAGGAGCCCTGCACCTACTACGTCTGCGACGTCTGCGGCTACGTGGCCGAAGGCGAACCGCCCGATGAGTGCCCCGTCTGCGGGGCGAAGCGCGAGAAATTCGTGCGGATAGATTGACGTGAACCGTGAAACGTGAAACGTGAAAACGTGAAGCGTGAAAACGTGAAAGCGTGAAAACGTGAAAGCGTGAAAGCGTGAAAACGTGAAAGGAGTGAAATGGCAGTATTTACGGCAGCGGAAGCCATCAATATGGCACTGCGGATTGAACAGACCGGGGAGGCCTTCTACACGGGCATGGCCCGAAAGGTCCAGGACCCCCAGATCAAAGCGGTCATAGACGACCTGGCCGTTCAGGAACAGCGGCACTACAACGCGTTCATGAAACTGAGCGGGTACGTCGTCGAACCACCGTCCCATTCCCAGGCGGAGTGGGAAGAGTACGCCCAGTACCTCCAGGTGGCCGTGGATAACGCCATCTTCGCCGGGCCGGATAAGGCGCTGGCGCTGGCGGAATCCATCGCCGACCCCAGGGACGCGCTGCGCATGGCGCTGGGGTTTGAGAAGGACACCCTGCTCTTCTACTACGACCTGCGGGAGATGATGCGTGAGGCCGACCGGCCCCTGGTCAACGAGATTATCCGCGAAGAGAAGGCCCATGTCCGGCGCCTGGCCGGCCTTTTAGGGGGCGCCCGGGGACAAGCATAACCATTCGGTGACAGTCACCCCAGGGTGACTGTCACCTCTTTTAGGGAGGTGACCTTGAAGGGACTGATTCTGAGCGGCGGCAAGGGCACCCGTCTCTATCCGCTGACGTATACGCGCGCCAAGCAACTGATCCCGGTCGCCAACAAGCCCATCCTCTTCCGCGTCATTGAGGCCATCCGGGACGCGGGCATCACCGACATCGGCATTGTCGTCGGCGACACCGCCGAGGAGATCAAGGCGACCGTCGGGCGGGGCAACCGCTGGGGGGTGAAGATTACCTACATCCACCAGCCCCAGCCCCTGGGCCTGGCCCACGCGGTCAAGGTGAGCCGCGAGTATCTGGGTGATGAGCCCTTCGTGATGTTCCTGGGGGATAACGTCATCCAGGGCGGCATCACCGAACTGGTCCGCCAGTTCCAGGAATCGGACTGGAACGCCCAGATTGTGCTGACCCGGGTGGAATACCCGGAGCAGTACGGCGTCGCCGTGCTGAACGGGGAGGGACGGGTCGTCCGGCTGATAGAAAAGCCCAAAGAGCCCCCCTCCGACCTGGCCCTGGTGGGCATTTATATGTTTGACCATCACATCCACCAGGCCGTAGACGAAATCAAACCCTCCTGGCGGGGCGAACTGGAGATCACCGACGCCATCCAGTGGCTGGTGGAGCACGACTACAAGGTCTTCCCGTACATCCATCGGGGCTGGTGGATTGACACCGGGAAGCCCGGCGATATGTTAGAGGCCAACAGCATGGTGCTCCAGGAACTGACCCCCGTCATAGAGGGGTTTGTGGACCGGGACTCGGAGGTGGATTGCCGGGTGACGGTGGAGAAGGGCGCAGAAATCATCAACAGCGTGGTGCGGGGGCCGACCATCATCGGCGAACGCTCCCGCATTGTCAACTCCTACATCGGCCCCTTCACCTCCATCTACCACGATGTGGTGGTGGAGAACAGCGAGATTGAGCGCTCCATCGTGCTGGAGCACAGCGTCATCCGCGACCTCCCCGCCCGTCTGCAAGATAGCCTGATCGGACGCAACGCAATGCTGACCCGCTCCCCGATGAAGCCCAAAGCGTTCAAGATGAATCTGGGGGATTACAGTCAGGTGGGGGTGTTATAGCCGGTAGCCGAAAGGAGGAAGAGAGTGGAGAAGGTAAAGGTCAGAAATTATCGGGACCTCCAGGTCTGGCAGCGGTCCAAAGCGCTGGCCGTGGAGATTTATCGGATCACAGCGACATTTCCCCAGCGGGAGCAATACGGCCTGGTGGACCAGATGTGTCGGGCAGCGGTTTCTATCCCCTCCAACATCGCCGAAGGGCACATCAGCCGCTCCCCTAAAATCTTTGCCCGACACATCAACATTGCGCTGGGATCGGCTGCCGAATTGAGCACGCAACTGGAGATCGCCTGAGATATCGGTTACCTTGTGGGGCCGGTTTATCAGAGCCTTCAGGGTGAACTGGAGGAAATCGTCAAAATGCTCTTCGGCCTGCTGGCTACCGTCACCCACAAACCCCGCCGCCCCCAACCGAATACCGGCTAATCCCTCCTGACTACCGGCCAACCACTACCGACTACCGGCTGACAACTACCGGCTAAACTTTGGAGGCACTATGGCCGCAAAAGGTATGGTCATCATAGACGAGAACCGCTGTAAAGGATGCGGACTCTGCGTCTCCGTCTGCCCGGTGCACATCCTGAAACTGGCCGACGGACGGTTCAACATCCGGGGCTACCGCCCCGTAGAGGTGACGGACCCCGAAGCGTGCACTGGCTGCGCGATGTGCGCCACCATCTGCCCCGACGTGGTCTTCACCGTCTACCGCCGCAGAGCGCGTCGGGAGCAATCGGCCGCCGTTGGGGCGACCAGTGAGTGATTCCGGAGGGATTCCATGGCCAAAGAACTGTGGGAAGGCAACGCCGCCATTGCCGAGGCCGCCATCCGGGCAGGTGTAGAGGCGTTCTTCGGCTACCCCATCACCCCGCAGACCGAGATTCTGGAACACCTCTCCCATCGCCTGCCCGAAGAGGGACGGGTCTTTCTGCAGGCGGAGAGTGAAGTGGCTTCCATCAATATGGTCTACGGCGCCGCATGCGCCGGCGCCCGGGTGATGACCTCTTCTTCCAGCCCCGGCATCAGCCTGATGCAGGAGGGGTTCTCCTACATCGCCTGCTCCGAGGTCCCCGCCGTCATCATCAACGTGATGCGGGGCGGGCCGGGCCTGGGGAACGTCGCCCCCTCCCAGGGGGATTACTTCCAGGCTGTGAAGATGGCCGGTCACGGCGACTTCCACCCCATCGTCCTGGCTCCGGGCAACATCCAGGAAGCGATAGACCTGACCGTCCTGGCCTTTGACCTGGCGGAGAAGTACCGCACCATCGCGATGGTCCTGGCCGACGGCTCTCTGGGCCAGATGATGGAGCCGGCCGAGATGCCGCCGATGCGCCCCGTCCGCAAGCCCGAGGAGCGGCCCTCATGGGCACTGACCGGCGCGAAGGGCCGCAAGCCCAACATCATCACCTCCCTCTACCTGGCGGAGGAGGAACTGGAGAAGGTCAACCTGCGCCTGCAGGCCAAACTGCGGGAAATCGCCGCCAACGAGGTGCGCTGGAAGGAGTACTCCACGGAGGACGCTGACCTCCTGCTGGTCGCCTTCGGCACCGTCGGGCGGGTCTGCCAGACGGTGGTGCGGGAGGCGCGGGCGAAGGGGCTGAAGGCCGGCCTCCTGCGCCCCATCACCGTCTGGCCCTTCCCTTCGGCCCGCATCGCCGAACTGGCCGCGCGGGTGCGGGGGATCCTCGTCGTGGAGATGAACGCCGGGCAGATGGTGGAGGACGTCCGGCTGGCAGTGGAGGGCCGCTGCCCCGTCCGCTTCTACGGCCGCATGGGCGGCATCATCCCCCTGCCGGATGAGATTCTGCCCCGATTAGAAGAACTGGACACGGAGGTATAAATGGTCACCGAACGGGAAACCCCTCCCGACATGGAACTGGTCTACAAATACCCGGAGAGTCTGACGCCGAAGTTCACCCACTACTGCCCCGGCTGCACCCACGGGGTCATCCACCGGCTCATCGCCGAGGTGATTGACGAACTGGGCATTCGGGAGCGGACCATCGGTGTGGCGCCGGTGGGGTGCGCGGTGCTGGCGTATGAGTACTTCAATATGGACTTCTGCGAGGCCGCCCACGGGCGGGCCCCGGCGATGGCCACCGGTATCAAGCGGGTCAGCCCTGATAAGGTGGTCTTCACCTACCAGGGCGACGGCGACCTGGCCGCCATCGGCACCTCGGAGATCATCCACACCGCCAACCGGGGGGAACTGGTCACCACCATCTTCGTCAACAATGCCATCTACGGGATGACGGGCGGGCAGATGGCCCCCACCACCCTGCCCGGACAGGTCACCACTTCCTCCCCGCGCGGGCGGGACGTGGAGACGGCCGGCTGGCCGATGAAGATGGCCGAACTGATCGGCATGCTCCCCGGCGCGGCCTACGTCACCCGGCAGGCGGTGCTGGACGTGCCCGGCATCCGACGCACCAAGAAGGCCATCAAACTGGCCTTTCAGGTCCAACTGGCCGGCCTGGGCTTCTCGATGGTGGAAATCATCTCCACCTGCAACACCAACTGGGGCCTCTCGCCGGTGGACGCGCTGGAGTGGGCAAAGCAGAACATGGTGCCCTATTACCCCCTGGGCGACACCAAAGTGGCCGACGGGGTGCGCGCGCTGATGGAGAAATCGTAACGATTCAACCTCACCCCACTCCCTGTCCCCCTCCCCTCTCCTGACCGAACGTCAGGAGAGGGGAGGGAGGTCGGGGGGAGGGGTGAGGAAGGAGGCAACCCCATGCAGGAAGAAATCATCATCTCTGGCTTTGGCGGCCAGGGCACTCTCTTCGCCGGACAGGTGCTGGCCTACGCCGCGATGGACGCCGACCTCCATGTTACCTGGATTCCCTCCTACGGCCCGGAGATGCGGGGCGGGAAGGCCCGCTGTACCGTCATCATCTCCGACCAGGAGATCGGTTCGCCGCTGGTCCGCCGTCCCAGCGCCGCCATTGTGATGAACATCCCCTCCTTTGAGGCCTTTGAGCCGATGGTCAAACCCGGCGGCGTCCTGGTGGTCAACCAGTCCCTCGTCCCCAACCGGAGCGAGCGGGACGACATCCGTGTCTTCTACGTTCCGGCGACGGAACGGGCGACGGAGATGGGCAACGCGCGGGTCGCCAATATGATTTGCCTGGGTGCGCTGGTGAAGGCCCTGGGCATCCTGCCGCTGGAGGCGCTGGAGCAGGCCCTGGATAACCACCTGGCCGAACGCCACCGCAAGTGGCTTCCGCTGAACAAAGAGGCCCTGCGCAAAGGCGCCGAGTTCGCCCTGTAATTCCCCTCTGGATGCAGATTCACGCATCACGTTTCATCCAGAAAGGAGTCTCGCATGATTGTCGGCATTCCCAAAGAACGACGAGAACTGGAGATGCGGGTCGGGCTGACCCCCTACGGCGTCAACCTGCTCACCCGCGCCGGGCATGTCTGCTACGTGGAAAAAGGAGCCGGTGAGGGCTCGGGCTTTTCGGATTACGACTACGAGCGGGCCGGTGGCCGGATTGCCTACTCCACCGAGGAGGTCTACCGGCGCGCCGACATGGTGCTCAAAGCGGTCCGCCCCACCCGCGAAGAACTGGAGTGGACCCACGAGGGGCAAATCATCTGCGGCTTCCTCCACCTGGCCGCGGCCCGCCGGGAGACGGTGCAGATGATGCTGGATCGGGGCGTCGCCGCCATCGCCTACGAGACCATTGAGGAAGACGACGGCACGCTCCCGGTGCTGCGGACGATGAGCGAAGTGGCCGGACGGATGGCGCCGCAACTGGCCGCCACTTTCCTCCAGAGCAACTGGGGCGGGCGGGGCGTGCTCCTGAGCGGCGTCCCCGGCGTCCCGGCGGCCCGGGTCGCCATCCTGGGCGCGGGGGTCCTGGGGACCAACGCCGCCCGTGCCTTCTACGGCCTGGGCGCCACTGTGTATGTCCTGGACCATAACCAGGAAAAATTGCGGCGCATTGACGAAATGTTTGCAGGCCGCGTCACCACGATGGTGGCCTATCCCTTCAACATCGCCCGCGTCGTCCGTTTCGTGGAGGTCCTGGTCGGCGCTGTCCTGGTACCGGGCGCGCGGGCGCCCATCCTGGTCACCCGGGAGATGGTCCGCTCTATGAAGAAGGGCGCCGTCATCCTGGATTTCAGCATAGACCAGGGCGGGTGCGTGGAGACCAGCCGCCCCACCACCCTCCGGGACCCCGTCTTCATAGAAGAGGGGGTCGTCCACTTCTGCGTCCCCAACGCCCCCGGCGTGCTCCCCCGTACTTCTACCCATGCCTTCAACAACGCCGCCTGGCCCTACATCCGCCACATCGCTGATGTGGGGCTGGAACAGGCCATCGCGGACATGCCCGCGCTGGCCCGGGGGCTGGCCCTGCATGAGGGTCGCATCGTCAACGAGGCCCTGGCCGCTGCATTCAACGCCTCAAAGCCGCAGTGAGAGGAGGACCGATGCCCACAGGATGGAGCCGGATTTACGAAAGCAAGGTGACCACTGCAGAGGAAGCGGTCCGTGTCATCAAACACGGTGACCGGATTTTCTTGACGGGCAACTGCAGCGTCCCCCAGGTCCTGATGAAGGCGCTGGTCGAGCGGGCGCGCGAACTGGAGAACGTGGAAATCTGTCATGCCCTCACCATCGGGGCCAGCGACTACGTCGCGCCGGAGATGGAGGGCCACATCCGGGCCAACGCCCTCTTCATCGGCCCCAACGTCCGCAAGGCCGTTCAGGAAGGACGGGCCGACTTCACCCCCGTCCTCCTCTCCGAATTCACCCTCCTCTTCCAGAAGGGCATCCTGCCGGTGGACGTCGCCTTTGTCCACCTCTCCCCGCCCGACGAGCACGGCTTCTGCTCCTACGGCATTGAGACCGGCCTGACCAAGACGCCCGCCGAATCGGCGCGGATTATCATCGCCGAAGTCAACCCCAACATGCCCCGCTGTCTGGGGGATAGTTTCATCCACGTCAGCCGGATAGATTACATCGTGCCGGTGGATTACCCGCTGATGGAACTGCCGATGCTGGCCGGGGAGCCGTCCGAGACCATTCTGCGCATCGCCCAGTACATCGCCGAGTTGATCCCCGACGGCGCGACGATGCAGATGGGTATCGGCGAGATTCCGGACGCGGTGCTGCGGTTCCTCCGACATAAAAAAGACCTGGGCGTCCACACCGAACTTTTCTCCGACGGGGTGATTGACCTGGTGGAGGCCGGGGTCATCACCAACGCCCGGAAGACCCTGCATCCGGGCAAGATTATCGCGGGCTTTATGCTGGGGACGCGGCGGCTCTACGAGTGGGCCCACGATAACCCCATTATTGAGTTGCACCGTACCGAGTACGTCAACGACCCCTTCGTCATCGCCCAGAACTACCGTCAGGTCGCCATCAACTCGGCCATAGAGGTGGACCTGACGGGGCAGGTGTGTGCCGACTCCATCGGCCCAAAACTGTATAGCGGCGTTGGCGGGCAACTGGATTTCATCTACGGCGCGTCCCGCTCCGAGGGTGGAGTGCCCATCATCGCCCTGCCCAGCACAGCGACGCTGAAGGACGGCACCCTGGTCAGCCGCATCGTGCCCATGCTCAAGCCGGGCGCAGGGGTCGTCACCACCCGCTACCACGTCCACTACGTGGTCACCGAGTACGGGGTGGCGGACCTCTACGGCAAGACCATCCGGCAGCGGGCCCAGGCGCTCATCCGCATCGCCCATCCGGATTTCCGGGACGAACTGACCCGGGCGGCGAAAGAACTTAACTACATCTGAAAATCCACCGGCGAGCATGCTCTGGGGCCGTGGGGGCAACCCTTGCGGTTGCCCCCAGGGGCTGACTGGAAGTCAGCCTCTTTGGGCCTTCGGCCGGGTTGCTTCCCTTCGTTCGCAACCAGGTCGGCCTTCGCCGACCCCCTGAGAGGGGCGTCAACGCCGGTTGACGTCCGGCGCAAAGCGCCCAGGGAGGCCGATTTCCAATCGGCGCCCAAGGCGGCAAGCAGATAGCCGAATCTAACCCTAAAGTTAACACTTATAGGGGCCGGGGGTGAGGCGGGGTGAGGGCAAAAAGTGTCACCGATGATGAACCATCCCCATCCAACCGGTACGACTTTACGGGACTCAACAAGGCGTACTTCAGTAAAACGGGAGACCAACGATGAGCGATAAAGGGCTGAAAATTCTCTTCCTGGCGGCTGAGGCGGTGCCGTTTGCCAAAGTGGGCGGCCTGGCCGACGTGGCCGGCGCGCTCCCTAAAGCGCTCCGCGCTCTGGGCCACGATGTCCGCCTGATGATCCCTCGTTACGGCTCCATCCGCTCTGACCAGTTCCATTTTGAACGGATGGGCAAGCCGTTCCCTGTGCCGGTCGGCCCGCATGAGGAGATGGTCCACATGATCACCGCCACGGTGGACGACCTGCCCGTCTATCTCCTGTGGGACGAGAAGTTCTTCTCCCCGCGCGACCGCATCTACGGCTTTGACGACGACCCGCAACGGTTCACCTTCTTCAGCCGGGCCGTCGTCGCCTCCCTGCCGGTCATGGGCTGGATTCCGGACATCATTCACGCCAACGACTGGCATACGGCGCCCGTCCCCACATGGCTGGCCCACGAGGGCCGCTACCAGCGGGAATACCGCCACATCGCGTCCGTCTTCACTATCCACAACATTGCTTACCAGGGGGCCTGCGGGCGGCTCATCCTGACCTTCGCGCGGATGGAGTACGTTAAACACCTGGATGTGGAACCGGCGGGACAGGTCAACTGGATGGCCCAGGGCATCGCCAACGCCGACATCGTTACTACCGTCAGCCCGCAGTACGCGCGGGACATTCTGGAGACGGAGGCCGGGGCCGGCCTCTCGCCGCTCCTGCGGCGGCGGCAGGACCGGCTCTTCGGCATCCTCAACGGCATTGATACTGACTACTGGAATCCCGCCACCGACCCCTACCTGCGGCAGTCTTATGACCTCAGCCGCCTGCGGATGCGGGCCGTCAACAAGGCCGCCCTCCAGCAGGAGGCCCGCCTTCCCGTCCGCCCGGAGACCCCGCTGATCGGAATGGTCACCCGTCTGGATGCCATCAAGGGCATAGACCTGCTGGGGCCGGTCCTGGAGCAACTCCTCCAGGGCGACGTCCAGTTCGTTCTCCTGGGCACCGGCGAACCGGAATACCACCAGTTGATGGAATCCATCCAGGCCCGCTTCCCGGATAAGGTCCGGGTCTTCCTGCGGTTTGACGAACCGCTGGCCCACCGTATCTACGCCGGGTGCGATCTCTTCCTGATGCCCTCCCGCTTTGAGCCCTGCGGCCTGGGCCAGATGATCGCCATGCACTACGGCGCGGTGCCCGTTGTCCACCGGACGGGCGGCCTGGCGGACACCGTCCTGGATTACCACGAGCATCCCGACCGGGCCACCGGTTTCGTCTTTGACGCCTACACTCCGGAGGCCTGCACGGAGGCACTGGAGCGCGCACTGGGGGTCTATCGGGACCGCGAGGCCTGGGCTGCCATCCAGTCCCGGGGGATGAAGGCCGATTTCTCCTGGAAGGGGTCGGCCCAGAAATACGGGGACGTCTATCGGCGGGCGCAGGAGGTTCACCGGGTATGACGCTGCATCTTTCCCTGGTCATCCACAACCATCAGCCGGTGGGCAATTTTGACTTCATCTTTGCCACGGCGACGGAGCAGGCCTACGACCCCATCCTGGGCCTTCTGGAGCGGCATCCGACGGTCCGCCTCTCCCTCCACTACACCGGCCCTCTCTGGGACTGGCTTCTGGCCCACCGCCCCGACCACGTGGACCGGCTGCGCGCGCTGGTGGCGCGCGGGCAGGTGGAACTCCTCACCGGCGCCTACTACGAGCCGATTCTGGTGGCCATCCCGGACGCCGACAAAGTGGGCCAGATTCGCCGGATGACCGACTTTCTGCGCCGGACCTTCGGCGTAGAACCCACCGGGATGTGGCTGGCGGAGCGGGTCTGGGAGCCGCACCTCCCCCGGCCGCTGGCGGAGGCGGGGGTCCGCTACACCCTGCTGGACGATACCCCCTTCAAAATGGCCGGCCTGACCGACGACGACCTCTTCGGCCCCTACGTCACCGAAGAGCAGGGGCATACGGTCACCGTCTTCGGCAATGTGATGTACCTCCGCTACGCCATCCCCTGGCATCCGGTGGAGGAGGTAATGGACTGGTTGCAGGCCCAGGCGTCGGCCCACCCCGGCGGCGTCGCCGTGATGGGGGACGACGGGGAGAAATTCGGCCTCTGGCCCGGTACCTGGGACCTCTGCTGGGGCCAGGAGGCGTGGATGGACCGCTTCTTCGCCGCGCTGGAAGCCAGTGCGGAATGGCTCCAGACCCGTCCCCTGGGCGAAATCGCCGCCGAACTTCCCCCACTGGGGCGGGTCTATCTCCCCTGCGCGTCCTATGAGGAGATGATGGACTGGGCCCTCCTGCCCCGGGATTTCGCCGCCATGCGGCGCGTCCGGCGGGAACTGCGGGAGGCGGGACGGGCCGACATCCTCCGTTTCGTCCGGGGCGGCCTCTGGCGGGGCTTCATGGCCCGCTACGACGAGGTCAACCAGATGCACAAGAAAGGCCTCTGGGTGAGCCGGAAGGTCCACGCGCTGCCGGAGAAGGAGAGGGCCCGCGCGCTGGACCATCTCTGGGCGTCCCAGTGCAACTGCGGCTACTGGCACGGCCTCTTCGGCGGGGTCTACCTTTTCCACATCCGCGCGGCCAACTACGATCACCTCATCGCGGCCGAAACCATCGCCGACCGCGTCCACGCCGGACGGGAATCCTGGGTCTGGACGGAGCGGGGCGACCTGGACGCCGACGGGCGCGAAGAGGTGGGCCTGAACACCGACCGGCAGGTGCTCACCTTCAAGCCCTCGTATGGCGGCGCGCTGGTGGAGTGGGACTGGCGCGCGGCCCGCTACAACCTGCTGAACGGGATGACCCGCCGCCGGGAGGGGTACCATGAAGAACTACTGCGCGCGGCGGAGGAGGGGCGCCTGGTCCTCCCCGGCCAGCCCGACCGGCCCGACGGTGTGCGGGTCAAAGAACCGGACATCCACACCCGTCTGTTCTACGACTGGTATCGCCGGGCGGCGTTCCTGGACCATTTCCTGCATCCGGATACGACGCCGGACGCCTTCTACCGGTCCCAGTACGGAGAGCAAGGGGATTTCGTCAACCAGCCCTACGGGGCCCAGGTGAAAGAGGATCCGGCGGGCCTGACCCTCATTCTGACCCGTGACGGGACCGTCTGGGCGGGAGACCGGCCTTTTCCGGTGCGGGTGGAGAAGCGATTTGTCGTCACTCCCGGCAACGACCTCCTCACCGTCCACTATCGTTTAACGAGTAGCGCAAGCTTTATCTTGCGCTACGGCATAGAGCTCAACTGGGGCATCCTGGGCGGTGGGAGTGAACGAGCCTCCCTGCAGATTCTGCGGGACCGCGGGAAGGTTGCCCGCCGCCCCACCGATACCGGCGAAATCCAGGATGTGACCGGATTCACCCTTAACCTCCCGTTCGTAGTCAGCCACGAAGCGAAGCGGAGTGGCGTTCGTAGTGAGCCACGCAGCGCAGCGGAGTGGCGTGATCCGGAGGTCACCCTCACCCTGAGCGTCCCCGCCGTCCTCTGGCACTTCCCGCTGGAGGCGGTCTCCAACTCCGAGGCCGGCTACGAGCGGGTCTACCAGGGCACCTGCACCCTGGTCTGGTGGGACCTGACACTGTGGCCGGGGAAGCCCTGGGAGGTGATCCTCCAGGTGGCATTGGGATAAGGAGGCGGGATGGCCGGGATTGCGCCGGTTGTCACCCGTTTGAAATTGGGAGAGAAGCGCAGCGACGCGGCCTACTGGCGGGCGCAGCCTTACCCGGCCCGTCTGGCCGCGCCGGAGGAAATCCGCAGGGAGTACCACCGCTGGAGGTACGGTGCTGAACCCCGACTTCAGAGAGTTTATACAATCGTTAAACGATAACGGCGTTCGCTACCTGGGGGTGGGAGGGTATGCCGTTGCTTTTCATGGCTACCCTCGCTACACCAAAGTTTTTGACGTATGGAGTAACTACCTACGCCAGGGGCTAAAAGCCCAATAGTGCTAATTTGCCCCCACCCCCCTTTATCCTCCCTCCCCCATCGCTGCGCTTGGGGGAGGGGCCGGGGGTGGGGTTTGCGGCGGCC
>DAOTWL010000135.1:0-6119 GCA_034435875.1 Anaerolineae bacterium | reverse complement strand
TTCAGGGCGGGGGCGATTGCGATCCCACCTGCGCGATTGTGGGAGGGATTGTGGGACTGTCGGCCGAAATTCCGGCGTCGTGGCTCCAGCGCCGCGAGCCGCTGGGGCTATAGAGAGCAACCCAATCAGGAGGTGCCACAGATGACAACCCGACTGCAAATCTGCGACCTGGTTCTGAGAGACGGGCATCAGTCACTACTGGCGACCCGGATGCGCACCGAGGATATGCTTCCTATCGCCGAAAAGATGGACAAAGTGGGCTACTGGGCCGTGGAGATGTGGGGCGGTGCCACCTTTGATTCGGCGATGCGCTTCCTGGATGAAGACCCGTGGGAACGGCTACATCTGCTCCGGAAAGCAATGCCCAACACCCCCTTTATGATGCTCCTGCGCGGTCAGAACGTCGTCGGTTACCGCCACTATCCCGACGACGTGCTGGAGCGGTTCATCGTCCGCGCCCGCGCCAACGGCATAGACATCTTTCGCATCTTTGACGCCCTCAACGACATCCGCAACATGGAGCGGGCGATGGCCGTCGCCAAACGGGAAGGCGCGCACGTCCAGGCCGCCTTCTGCTACACCATCGGCCCCCCCTACAGTATAGATTATTTCGTCCGTCTGGCCCGTCAGATGGCCAACCTGGGCGCGGACTCCATCTGCATCAAGGACATGGCCGGCCTTATCACTCCGTACGCCGCGTACGAACTGGTCCGCCGCCTCAAGGCCGAAATTGGTCTGCCGGTCCACTTCCACTCCCACACCACCAGCGGCATGGCGACGGCCGCGCTGCTCAAGGCCGTGGAGGCCGGAGTGGACATCGTGGATACGGTCATTTCATCCCTTTCCATGGGCACATCCCACTCCCCCACCGAGTCCGTCGTCGCCATGCTCCAGGGGACGGAGCGGGATGCGGGCCTGGACCTGAACCTGCTGGCCGAGATTGCCGAGTACTTCGCCCAGGTCCGCCGCAAGTACGCCCGTTACGAGAGCGGCTTCTTCGGCGTAGACGTGGGGGTCCTCCAGTACCAGATTCCCGGCGGGATGCTCTCCAATCTGGTCTCCCAACTGCGCTCCCAGAAGGCAGAGGACAAATACCCCCAGGTGCTGGAAGAAGTCCCCCGTGTGCGGGCGGAACTGGGCTACCCGCCGCTGGTCACCCCGTCCAGTCAGATTGTGGGCACGCAGGCTACGCTGAACGTCGTCCTGGGTGAGCGGTATAAGATTGTGCCGGAGGAGGTGAAGAATTACGTCCGTGGCTTCTACGGTCGCCCCCCGGCCCCCATTGATCCGGCCATTCAGCGGCTGATTATCGGCGACGAGCAGCCCATAGACTGTCGCCCGGCGGACCTTCTCCCACCGGGGATGCCGAAAGCCTGGGAAGAGATTGGCCCTCTGGCCCGCTGCGAGGAGGACGTCATCTCCTACGCGCTGTTCCCGCAGATTGCCCGGCCGTTCTTGGAGCGGCGTGCCCGGCTGAGCGATGGGAAGGAACCAGTCGCCGCAGCGGTCGCGGCGCTCCTGCTCCATAAGGCTCAGGAGCAGGCTCGGAAGGAGCAGGAGGTTCTCCCCACTGGCCCGACCGTCTCCTCCTGGAAAATGTCCTGGCGCGCCGGGACGGGGCGCTGGACCGGTATCATTGCAGGCGCAGGAGGACTATGGTGACGAGTACACCACCGAAGCAGGAGTTCACGTTGACCCTGGACGGCGTGGAGTACCCTGTTATTGCCGAGGGAAATACCATCACTGTTAATGGTCGTCCATTCACTGTGGAGGTCCTGCCCGATGGGACCGTCCTGGTAGACGGTATTGCCTACGAGGTTGTGCTGGAGGAGGAACGGGTCAGAGTGGACAGCAAGTCCTACACCCTGAAGGTCAGCGGGCTACGGGTGACTGCCGCGGCGCCTCCCTCCCCCACCCCACCCGCGGCGGCCCCGACCGCTGCTGGCGCGGGCGCGGTCCTGGCCATCATGCCCGGTAAAATTGTCCGTATCCTGGTCCAAGTGGGTCAGAAGGTGCGCGCCGGTGACCCAGTGTGCGTCCTGGAGGCAATGAAAATGGAGAACGAACTCCACGCCAGACAGGACGGCGTGGTCAAAGCGGTCCACGTCCGCCCCGGCGACGACGTGGAGAAAGACCGGGTGCTGATAGAAATCGGGTAGCAGGTCGCAAGTTGCAGGGAGCAGGTTGCATTTTGCGGTTAGGAAGGAGCATATGGCTGCAGGACAAGCGAGGATAGTCCCCCGGGTGCTGGTCGTCGGCGCGGGGATCGCCGGAATGCAGGCGTCGCTGGACATCGCCAACGCGGGCTACGAAGTGGTGCTGGTGGAGCGGTTGCCCTCCATCGGCGGCCGCATGGCCCAACTCTCGGAGACGTTCCCCACGCTGGACTGCTCCCAGTGCATCCTCACCCCCCGCACCGTAGAGGTCGGACGCCACGAGAACATCCAGTTGCTCACCTACTCGGAAGTGGAGTCGGTGACCGGCGAGGCCGGACGTTTCCAGGTCCGCATCCGCCGCCACGCGGCCTATGTGGACTGGGAGAAATGTACCGGATGCGGCCTGTGCCAGGAGAAGTGTCCTGCGAAAGTCCCTGCTGAGTTCCAGCGGGGACTGGGTCCCCGAAAAGCCATCTACACCCTCTCGCCGCAGGCCGTCCCCAATAAACCGGTCATAGACCGGGAGTCCTGCATCTACTTTCAGAAGGGCCGCTGCCGGGCCTGTGAGAAATTCTGCCCCACCGGCGCCATTGCCTACGACCAGACGGACACTTTCATAGAGACGGAGGTCGGCGCCATTATCCTGGCAACGGGTTACGACCTCTACCCGCTGGAGAAGTTACCGGAGTATGGGGGCGGGAAGGTGCCGGATGTAATTGACGCGCTGGCCTTTGAGCGGCTGCTTTCGGCGTCCGGCCCCACTGCCGGGAAAGTGCTCCGCCCGTCCGACGGCCGCGAGCCGAAGGAGGTGGTCTTCATCCAGTGCGCCGGGTCCCGGGAGCCGGCCCGCCATCTCCCTCACTGCTCCAAAATCTGCTGCATGTACAGCGCCAAGCACGCCGTCCTCTACCGTCACCGGGTCCACGACGGGCAGGCGTACATCTTCTACATTGACATCCGCTCGCCGGGCAAAGGGTACGACGAGTTCATCCAGCGGGCGATGGAGAAAGAGGACATCGTCTATCTGCGCGGGAAGGTCTCGCGGGTATTTGCGGAGGACGGGCAGGTAGTCGTGCTGGGCGCGGACACCCTCTCCGGCCGGCAGGTGCGCATCGCGGCCGATCTGGTGGTGGTGGCGCCCGCGCTGGTGCCCCGCCCGGAGACCCGCCGCCTGGCCGGGATGCTGGGCATCACCGTGGACGAGACCGGCTGGCTGACCGCCGCGAACGGCGACCTGCGCCCGATGGAGACAGAGCGCCCGGGGGTCTTCCTGGCCGGCACCGCCGTCGGCCCGATGGACATCCCGGAGACGGTCGCCCACGCCAGCGCCGCCGCCGCGCGGGTGATGGCGATGATGCGGCGTGAAGCGTGAAACGCGACGGTGTGGTCGCTCTCCTTCAGCCACGAATTCACGAACGTGAAATTCGTGCCATTTGTGGCAAAAATCCTTCCAACGTGCCATTTCTGAAGTGCCTGGCACGTCCCGAGGACGGGCTTTCAGCCCGCCATATTTGGGGACAGCGCGGCCTGCGCTCCCTGCTCAGGAGGCCGTATGCCCGACCGCATCTCCACCCGGTGCCCCCACTGCGGGCAGCCGAATATCTATAGCATAGCCGACCTGGAGCAGACCCATCCGGTCGCCAAAGGGGGCCGTGCCCTGCGGCCCGCGCCCGTTCCGGAGCCCCAGGAGTACATCGTCACCTGCCGCCACTGCCATCGGGCCTTCAAGGTGACGGCGCCTCGCGGCCTTCAGGATGACGGAGGTGCCCCATGACCGCCGGGATGCCCCCTCCCGCGCCGGATGAGCCCGGCCTGGCCGTAGAATCCGCCCCCCTCTCCCCCGCCGACGAGCGCCTGGTGGCCTACTTCCAGGACCTGGAGCAGAAGTCGCTGGACACGTTAGAGAGCGCGGCCCGGCAACTCATCACCCTCACCACCACCCTCCTGGGCCTCTTCTTCGGCGTCCTGGCCTTCAAGGACAACCCCCGCTACCTGGAAATCCCCGCCGTCCGTGCCCTGGGCGGCCTCGCTGCCGGTTTCTACGTCCTGGCCCTCTTTCTGGCGCTGGACGTGGTGATGCCCCGTCGCCTGGAAGTGCCAGCGGCCAATCTGACCGCGATGCAGCGACTGCTCCGCGCGCTCTTTGACCGCAAGAGTCGCTCCCTCCGGCGGGCCCAGGTCGCCTTCGCCCTGGGCACCCTGGCCCTGCTGGCGCTCATCCTGCTTCTTCTCACCTCACCCCCGCTGCCTTCGGCAGCACCCCCTCCCCTCTCCTGGCTTTGGCCAGGAGAGGGGAGGGGGTAGCCCGAAGGGCTGGGGGAGGGGTGAGGAACAAGGAGGCCCGATGCTGACTCTCACTCTTTCCCCCGATGGCAACCGCATCTCAGTGGCAGCGGACGGCCAGCCCAGCCACTCCTTCCCCCTGGCCGCCCTCGCCCTGACGCCGGAGCAGGCGGCGGAGTTCTTTGATGACCCCTCCCAGTACGGGCACCGCCTCTTTGCCGCGCTCTTCCCGGAGCGCTCCTTCGCCCGCCAGATGCTGGACGCGCTCCCCCAGGCCCCCTACCCCGACGGCGTCCTGCTCCTGGAGGTCCCACTCCCAGCGTCGGGCATGCCCGACCTCCACTCCGTCCTCTGGGAGTACCTCCACGACGGCTCCGGCTTCCTGGCCACCCGCTACGGGATGGCACGGGCCCTCACCCCCACCCCCATGCCCCCCTCCCCCTCTCCCGCAAAGCGGGAGAGGGGGAGGGGGTGGCCCGAAGGGCCGGGGGTGGGGGTGAGGTTCATCCCCGCCGACCCGCTCCTCTGGCCCAACGGCGAGCCCGCGCCCTATGCCCTCAGCGTGGAGGAGGAATGGAAGGAGGTGCTGGAAATCCTGCGCGAAGTTGACCCGCCTGTGGAACTGGTCAAAGTGGTCCCGCCGACGGCGGACGCGCTGGGAGAGGCCCTGGCCGGGATGTCCGGCGGCATCCTCCACTTCACCGGCCACGGCGACTGGGACGGGAAGACCGCCTATCTCCTCTTTGAGACCCCCGCCGGCGCCTCCGACCTGGTGGAGGCTGGCCGGGTGGCCGACCTCCTGCGCGGCCGGGTCTCCCTGGCCGTTCTCTCCGCCTGCCTAAGCGCGACGCCCGGGGAGAGCCGGGAGGCCAACCTGGCCGCGCTCCTCTGTGCCCAGGGCACACCCTTCGTCCTCGGGATGCAGTTGACCGTGCCCGCCCTCAGCGCGCGCCGGTTCGTCACCCGTTTCTACCGCTACCTCTTCCGGGGCGAACCCCTCCTGGAGGCCGTCCGCCAGGGCCGCCTGGCCGTCCTCAACGACACCGCGTTCCCGAAGGAGATGCGCGCCCTGGCCATGGGCATCCCCGTCCTCTACGTCCGGGGGCCGGGCCTGCCGGAGTTCCGCCTCCCCGGGGGGAAGGGGCTGGAGGTCAAAGCGCCGGAGCCGAAGGTGGACCTTTTCCGAATCCCCGCGCCGGAGGCCGGCTTCTTCGGCCGCCACCGGGAACTGGTGGAGGTCGGCCGGTTGCTTGTCGCTCGTACTCAGGCACGCAGCGCAGCGGAGTGCCGTCCAGGCGCCGTTATCACCCTCTCCGGCACCGGCGGCATCGGCAAGACCGCGCTCCTGCGCCGGGCCGCGGAGCGCTTCGCCTGGAATTTTGACGGTGTCCTGGCCGTCCCACTGGAGCCCCTCCCGACTCTCGCCGACATCCTGAAGCAACTGGAGGAGTTCCTGGGGCTGCCGGAGGACCCGAAGCTGGATGCCGAAGGGCGGAAGAAGCGGGTCGCTGGGGCGCTGGAGAGGCGGGGGGTCCTCCTGGCGCTGGATAACTTTGATACCCTCACCCGCGCCTGGGACGAGGGGAACGCCGACGCGCGGGCCCTCCACCGGTTTCTCCGGGGACTCCCCGCGCAGGGGACGGCCTTCCTGGTCTCCGCCCGGGAGCGGACGGACCTCCC
>DAOTWL010000134.1:0-2982 GCA_034435875.1 Anaerolineae bacterium | reverse complement strand
CCTGCTTCGTATAGTCATCAGCGGTCGCGGAGTCTTGAGCGCTTCGTGTAGTCAAAAAGGCTGAAGGAAGCCGCGAACCGGGCGTTGTTTTTGAGTAAAGGAATAGGCTATACGAAGTCGCCCTGTCAAACAGCCGCCAGCCGCTTTTTGAGATAGTCAATCGGCTCCACCAGGGTGGGGTCGGCCCCGTTCAATATAGCCAGGTAGAGGCTCACGTAGTCCCCGAGGTGAATCAGGGAAAGCATCTGGGCCAGACGGCTCTTGCCCTGCCCCCAGAATTCGTCTGGCGCAATCCCCTCCCGCAGCAGTAACTCCTTCGTGATTTCCCACCGGGCCTGAACGCGCGGGTGGTCCAGCGAGGAGCGGAGCATGAGCACCGACACCCGTTCCCGGATTCCGTCCGGCAGGCCGAATCCGACCACCGCGTTGTGGTTCAGTTCCGGCATCTCTTCCCATACTGCCCACTGCTTGGCGTTCTCGTTGAACTGGCCCTTCCACCGCCGGGCCACAGGGGCCAGGAAGCCCGCGCCGTAGATGACCGGCAGCCGCCCGATCAGTTGCCCGGCCAGCCGCTTGGCCGGATTGCGAACCGTCAGGGTCTCCGGGCGCAGAGCCCGCCCCCAGTCCTCCAGCACCGCAATCGCCTCGTCCAGGCCCTCCCCGGGGTCCCGGATGAGGCCTGCGCGCCAGAGGATGCCCAGGAGCAACATCAGGGAGTAGCCAATGGCCGCGCGGGGCGCCAGGCAGGGAGAAAAGCGGAGCAGCGGGATGCCTTTCTCCTCAGCCATAGCAGCCAGGTCACCACCGGTAGCAATGACGACCGGCCAACAGCCCCGCTCCAGTGCCTGCGCAAACGCCGAGAGCGTCTCCTCCGTCTTGCCGGAGTAACTGGAGCCCACGACCAGGGTCTCCGGTCCGGCGTAAGCGGGCAGGTCGTACCCGCCGACACAGAGAACGGGCACCGGACACTCGTCGGCCACCAGCGCGGCGGCCAGCGCACCGCCAATGGCCGAGCCGCCCATGCCCAGCACCACCACTTGCCGGACCCGCCCGTACTCCCCTGGTAGGGAGAGGCCCTGCACCAGATGCCAGGCATCGGCGCAGTGGACGGGGAGTTCGGCAATCCGGTCCCGCATCCGCTGCGGGTCTTTCTCCTCGTAGAGTTTCGGGTCATCCAGGTTCATAATGTCGCTCCTCCGAATCGCGTTTCACGTATTGCGTACTCCGTATTGCGTATTCCGCGTCTCCGGTCAGCATTTCATACACGCTCCGGCGCGGCCAACCGGAGAGGGCGGCGACTTCGCGCGCGGCCCGGGCGGGCGAAACTCCGGCCCGCAACCGTTTCTCCAGCGCCGCACGGACCTCCTCCTCCGCCCACCGCCCCTCCCCGGAGGCTCCGCCAATGACCATGGTGAACTCTCCCCGAGGCTCCCCGTCCCCAAAATAGGCCCGCGCCCCGGAGACGGTGCCCCGCCAGACCTCCTCGTGCATCTTGGTCAGTTCCCGGCAGACCGCGATGGGCCGGTCTCCCAAGACGGCTTCCACATCAGCCAGCGACTCCAGGAGCCGGTGCGGCGCCTCAAAAGCGACCAGGGTCCAGCGTACCCCGACGACCTCTTGCAGGAGCGCCCTTCGCCCCGATGCCCGTCGCGGGAGAAAACCCAGGTACAGGAACCGGTCGGTGGGCAGGCCAGAGAGGACGAGCGCCGTCACCAGCGCTGTCGGGCCCGGCACGGCGGTGACCGGAAAGCCCCGCTCCAGCGCGGCCCGCACCAGTTCGTAACCCGGGTCGGAGAGGCCAGGCATCCCCGCCTCGGAGATGAGCGCGACGTCCCCCTCCTCCAGTTGGCGCAGGAGGCGCCCCGTCTTCTGCCGCCAGTTCCCCTCAAAGTAACTGGTCACCGGCGTGGAGATGCCATAGTGAGTCAGCAGGAGCCGCGCCCGGCGGGTATCCTCCGCCGCGATCAGGGAGACCTCCCTCAGCACCCGCAGGGCGCGCAGGGTGATGTCTTCCAGGTTGCCGATAGGAGTAGCGACAAGGTAAAGAGTGCCCATTGGTGAACCGTGAAGGGTGAACCGTGAAGGGTGAAACGTGAATCAAACGTGAATCAGCGGGAATCGCGGAACGTGACCCGGGCCTGTGAGCAGGAGTCAGGAAGAATGACAGTGACTGCGGCCGAAAGGGGCGGGTAGAACTGACGGGCATCCGGTGAGTGAAGTTGGACGTACCAGAGCCCGCGCGCGCCCGCCGGGAGGACGGCCTGCCAGCGCCCGGACGGGTCAGAGAAGAGGATCCGGTCGTCCGTACTCTGTGTTCCGTGCTCCGCCGTCCAGAGGTGGACCGGATACCCCTCCAACCCATGCCCCTCCCGGTCCAGGACGACGCCGACCAGCATGACCCGGCAGTCCGACGTTTCGCTGACCGGGCCGGTCTCCACTGTCGCTGTGAAGGGAAAGACGGGCTCCGGCGTCGGCGTCCGCGTGGCCGGATGCAGGGCCGTCGGGGTTGGCCTCACCCCTCCCCCGCCGCCTGCGGCGGCACCCCCTCCCCTCTCCCGCAGCGCGGGAGAGGGGAGGGGGCCGGGGGGTGGAGTGAGGGCCGGCAGCATCACATTCGGCGCCGAGAGGTCGCAGTGGGCGATGCCCTGCTCCTCCATCCGCACCAGCACCTCCGCCAGGCCCCGGGCCAGGGCCAGCGCCTGCTCCGGCGAAAGGGGCTTCTTCTCCAGCAGCACCTCCTGCCAGGTGGGGCCCTCAATCCCGGGCATCAGCACGGCGTAGATGAGGTCGGGGTGGTGGCGCAGCAGGTCGGCGTGGCGGGAGGGGGTGAGCACCGTGCGGCGGCAGGCGGTCAGCCCCGGCAGGGCGGCGAAGGGGGCGATGCGCTCGGCCTGGGAGACCAGGTAGGGCAGCCGGAAGCGGGGCTTGAAGACTTTGAGGGCGGCGGCCCTCACCCCCACCCCCGTCGCCTGCGGCGACACC
>DAOTWL010000133.1:0-7819 GCA_034435875.1 Anaerolineae bacterium | reverse complement strand
CGAATACAGCGCTCCTGGATAGCGACCAGACCCCACCGGTCACCGATACCGAGACGACAACGGTCCAGACCGCCGACCTGGTCGCGGGCAAGGGGCGCGTGGGGCCGGACGTCATCGGCCCGGGCGGCGTGGTCACCTTCACCATGCGGGTGACCAACGCCGGGTCGCTGACGGCGACCGGCACCCGCATCACGGACACCCTCCCGGCGGGCTTCACCGCCGTCTACTCCGAGGCCGTGGGCGCGACGTGGGATTCCGGCACCGTCTGGACGGCGAACCTGGCGCCGGGCGCATCCGCCGCGATCACCCTGGCCGCCCAATCTCCGACGATCGGCTGGGGTCCGGTCACCAAGACTGTCTTCAATACGGTCACCGTCTCCACCGCCGCGCCGGAATACGACCTGACGGACAACCAGGCGACCGCGCCGGTCCAGGTGATCCCCGGCCCGCCGTCCACGGTGACGCTGACGGCGGCCCCGGACACTCTGCCGGTCGGGTCCCTTTCCACCCTCACGGCGACGGTCACCGACGCCTACGGCAACCCCGTCCTGAACGGGACGCCGGTCACCTTTGAGACGTCGCTGGGCGCCCTCATCCCCGCCTCCGGCTGGACGACGATGGGCGGCGCGGCCACGGCGCAACTGACCTCCACCGTTGCCGGGACGGCACTGGTCACCGCCACGGCGGATTCCGTCTTTGATACCGCACTTGTCACCTTCACCGCCGGGCCGGTCGCCTACTTCCTCTTCGCCCCCATCGCCGACCAGGTGGCGGGCGTGGACTTTACGATCACCATCACCGCCTACGACGCTTTCGGCAACGTCGCGGCCGGCTTCACCGGGACGGTCGTCCTCTCCGATGTGACCGGGTCGCTTTCCCCTGCCGTCAGCGATCCCTTTGTGAACGGCGTCCTGGCCTCCCAGGTGGTGAGCATCACGGTGGCGCGGGCGAACCAGCCTATCTGGGCCATCTCCGGGACGATTCAGAGCCCCAGCAACCCCTTCACCGTGACCCACAACCTGGCGGTGGCCCTGGCGCTGGCACCCCAGAACGCCACCGTCCAGGCCGGGAACACGCTGGCCTACTCGGCCGTCGCCACGGACGGATTCGGCAACGCCTGGACGGCCACCTCCGAAGTGACCTTCACCACCTCCGGCGGAAACTCTTTCCTGGGCCCGCCGCCGGGCAACAATGTCTTCTCGGCGACGGTCGCCGGGACCTGGCCGGTGACCGGGACCATCGCGGGCCAGGGCGGCCCCATCGTCGCCACGACCTCCGTCACGGTGACCCACGGCCCGGCGGTCTCCCTGACCATCGCGCCGCGCGGGTGGGTGGCCACGGCGGGCGATTGGGTGACCTACACCGCCGTCGCCACGGATGCCTTCGGCAACTCCTGGAACGCTACCGCCGAGACGACCTGGGCGGCAGGCGGCGGCAACCTCTTCGTCGGCAATGTCCTCTCCGCGACGGTGGCGGGGACCTGGCCGGTGACCGGCACACTGGGCGCGGTGACAGACGCGACGACCGTCACCGTCCGGCCCGGCCCGGTGGCCGCGCTGGTCCTGGCCCCGGTGCCCGACCCCCAGACGGCGGGCGTCGCCTTCGGCCTGACGGTCACCGCGACGGACCGGTTCGGCAACGTGGTGGACGATTTCGCCGGGACGCTGAATCTGACCGACACCACCGGGACGCTGGCGCCAACGACGTGGTCGTCCTGGGCGGGCGGCGTGGCGAACCCCTCCGTCACCGTCATCCGGGCCTGGGTCGCCGACCGGATCACCGTCAGCCTGGCGGCGACGCCGACGATCCTCGCCGTCAGCAACCCCTTCACCGTGGTGGCGAACGTCCCGGCGACGGTGGTCTACCAGGTGCCCTCGTCCCTGCGGGTCTGCGAATCCGCGCCCGTCACCGCCACCGTGACCGACGCTTGGAACAACCCGGTGGCCGACGGGACGGTGGTGACGTTCAACGCGACCATCGGGCTGGTCTTTGCGGAGAGCGGCGGGACGACCTACGTGACCCCGACGGTGGGCGGTGTGGCCCGCGCGACGCTGGTGGCGGGGACGCTCAGCGGTTCGGCGGCGACGTGGGCCCAGGCCGGAAGCGCCAACTCCGGCCTACAGACGGTGAACATCATCACTCCTGGCCTGCCCGCGACGGTGGTGCTGGCGGTGGCCCCGGCGGTCCTGGAAGTCGGCGGGACGGCGGGGATCACCGCGACGGTGCGGGACTGCGCCGCCAACCCCGTCGCCGACGGGACGTCGGTGGACTTCGCGCTGGCCCCGGCGCTGGGCACGGTGTCTCCCGACCCGGCCTCCACCACGAACGGCATCGCCACGGCCACCTTCACCGCCGGGACGACGCCCGGCACGGCGGTGCTGACGGCGACGGCCGACTCCCGGGTCGCCACGGCGACGCTGACGCTGGTCCCCGGCGCGCCGTACACCCTGACGCTGGTCGTCCACCCGACGACGCTGGTGGCGGACGGGGTCAGCACAGCGGCCATCACCGCCACGGTGACCGACCGCTTCGGCAACCCCGTCGCCAACGGGACGTCGGTGGACTTCACGCTGGCCCCGGCGCTGGGCACTGTCAGCCCCGACCCGGCCTCCACTGTGGGCGGCATCGCCACGGCCACCTTCACCGCCGGGACTATACCCGGCACGGCGGTCCTGACGGCGACTGTGGACTCCCTGGTCGCCACGGCGACATTGAGGCTGATCCCCGGCGCTCCGTACACCCTGACGCTGGTCGTCCACCCGACGACGCTGGTGGCGGACGGGGTCAGCACGGCGGCCATCACCGCCACGGTGACCGACCGCTTCGGCAACCCCGTCGCCGACGGGACGTCGGTGGACTTCACGCTGGCCCCGGCGCTGGGCACCGTCGCCCCCGACCCGGCCTCCACCACGAACGGCGTCGCCCTGGCGACCTTCACCGCCGGGACGGTGACCGGGACGGCGGTGCTGACGGCAACGGCGGGCGATGCGGTGGCGACGGCAACGGTCACCCTGGTCCCCATCCCGACCCACTATGTCTACCTGCCGCTGGTCCTGCGCAACCACGGGCCCAACCTGGTGGTGGAGAGCATCGTCTGGAGCCCCATCACGCCGACGGCGGGCGAATCGGTAGTGGTGACGGTGACGGTCCGCAACGTGGGATCGGCGGCGGCCGGGTCCTTCTGGGTGGACCTCTACCTGGACCCGAGCCGGACGCCGGCGCCGGGTATCCCGTGGAATAACGTCTGCGCGGAGGGGGTGGCCTGGCGGGTGGCGGGGCTGGGGCCGGGTGAGGCCCGGGCGCTGCGCTCCGACCAGGGCGAAGTGGGCTACAACTTCTGGCGGGGGTCTTTCGCCGCCACGCCCAACCCGCACATCCTCTACGCGGTGGTGGACTCCTGGCCCTACGACCCTGCCGAGACGGTCCCGGAGACGAACGAGGCCGATAACGTCCGGGGGCCGGTGCAGGTGTATATGCGGTGAAGGCCTCACCCTCTCCCAACTCCCGCCCCTCTCCCGAACGAAGTTCGGGAGAGGGGCGGGAGTGGCCCGAAGGGCCGGGGGAGGGGTGAGGCTCTATCCCAGCCGCGCCCGCCAGGAGAGGAGGCGGATCGCCCGCCCGGCCCGGCGGACCGCCGGGTCGTCCGCCGGGCCCTGCCCGTAGACGGCGGCCTGATAGCCGCTCAGCAACGGCTCCACCCACGGCGCCGCCTGGGGAATCCGCGCCCGCAGACGGGCACACCGTTCGGCCGGCGTCTCCGCCGGTGAGGGCGGGATGCCCAGCCGCACCAGCGCGCGGTTGACCTCCAGGTAGGCCCGGACCACCGGCGGCAGGGTCGCGGTGGCGGCCCACCGCCGCACGGCCGGCGGCGGCTCCACCCCTATCCGCTCCATCCCCCGCTCCAGCAGGACCGGCAGCGGGGCCCGCAGATGCCGCCGGCCCCGCCAGAGGCCGTAAACCAGAAGTGCCGCGCCGCCGGCCATCAGCGCCCAGCGCAGGACGGGACCAAAGGCGGCGGTCGGCGCCGTCTCCGGGCCCTTTTCCCTTCCCGTCTCCTCCGGTGGCGTCTCCACGTCCTCCTCCCGCTCCCAATCGCGCAGGCCCCCAAGCCCGGACCGGCGCTCCCGCTCCTCCTCGGCCATGCCCTCCTCCCCCGACGGCCGCAGAATTGGCGGCTGGGAGGCCGTCGGCTCAAACTCCACCCAGCCGAAGCCGGGAAAGTAGACCTCGGGCCAGGCGTGGGCGTCCTTATCCCGGACCAGATACTGCCCCCCTTCCCACTTGCCGGAGGCAAATCCGACGGCCAGCCGGGCCGGGATGCCCAGGGAGCGCAGGAGGACCACCTCGGCGGAGGCGGAGTAGTTGCAGAACCCCCGGCGCAGGTCAAAGAGGAACCAGTCCAGCGGCTCCCGGCCGCGCGGGGTCGGCGGGACCGTCGGGCTGTACCGGATGTGGGCGCGCAGGTATTCGGTGACGGCGACCGCGATGTCGTAGGGGGTCTCCTTTCCGGCGGCAATCTGGAGGGCCAGGTCGCGGGTGCGCGGGGTGATGGTGTCGGGGAGTTGCAGGTAGCGGTCGGTGACCCACCGGGGGTAGTCGGTTCCGGCGGCGCGCAGTTGGGCGACGGTCGCCGCGCTGAAGGCCGAACGGGCGTGGTAGGTCGCCCCGGCGGAAAGCAACGGTGCGGCCTTCAGGGCCGCCAGGTCCAGCGCCCCATCGGGGGATTCCGCCAGGTCGGCCTGGACGGGCACGTCCACCCATACCGGCTGAGGGGCCAGGTAGAGGACCGAAATGGGGAACCGGGTGGTGTAGGTCAGGACGGCCGTCCAGCGCCCCTCCCACTCCGGGAGATGAGCGTCCCGTCCCGGCATGGCGATGGCGTCATTTTCCAGGGTGACGGGTTGATCGGCGGGGAAGGTCGCCTGCCACATCCCGTCGGCGTAGAGGTCGTAGACGCGGGCGCGCCAGTAGAAGCGGACGCCGATGGGGTAATCGGAGGGGGCCTGTACGGTCAGGACGACGGTCTCCGACCGCTCGCTCCCCTGGCCCAGGGGGAGTTGGGGGCCGTAGAGTTCACCCACAACGGCGGTACCGCCCCGAAGGGGGGCGAAGAGGGGCTCCAGCCGCTCCCGCAGCGCGGTCAGGGGACGGGAGAGGCGGTCCCAGGCCCGCCGGGCCGTGGGGAGGACGTCCGCCGGTGCGGGGAAAATCCAGGCGACGACCACCAGGGCCAGGGCGACGTAGAAGGCGGCGCGGGTCATCTCCAGCCCCAGGAAGGGGGCCTGCGGGGTGCGGGTGGCCTGCCATCCGGCGCGGCGGTGCAGGTAGGTGGTGCGGGCCCAGAGGAGGAGGGCGAAGAAGAGGTAGAGGGCGATGATGGCGGCGCGCGAGCGCGGGAACGGGTCGTAGGCCTGAACCACCAGGGCGGCGATACCGGCAGGCAGGACGGCCCGCCAGGGGTCTCCGTGCCGGGTCAGGGCGTAGCCGCCCCACGCCCCCAGCGCCCAGAAGAGTCCGTCCATCAGCGAGAGGAACAGCAACGGGTCCTCCACGTCCTGCCGGGCGGCCAGTTGGGCCAGCGCGACCTGCAGGCGGTCGGAGAGGACTGTCAGCCGGTCGGCCCAGGAGGCGCCGTCCGGCATCGTCAGTGCCTGTCCCAGTTGCCAGGGGACGAAGAAGAGGCCGTAGGCCAGGGCGAAGAGGAGGGCAACGGCGGGACGGAACCGGCTCTGCCCCAGGGCCAGGCCCGCCAGCGCGCCCAGGAAGACCAGGGACTGGGTCTGGAGCAAGTGGTCGGTCCAATTGGTGGCGACCAGGCGGCCGGAGGCGGCCAGCAGCGCCAGCAGGAGGAGGAGCGCGGCCAGGCCGTCCCACCAGCGGGAATCCGTTAATCCGCGTTTCTCTGCGTTCATTCGCTTGCTGTAGCACACGGAAGAACACGGAAAGGCACTGAAGAAACTACGCTACGCCAGGGGCTAAAAGCCCAATGCTGCTAACATTAAGCAGTTGTCCTCCCCAAATCAACCCCGAGGTGCCGAACCGGGCGTCCATTCGTCAATGAGGAGGGGTTTTGCGGCGGCCGAAGGCCGCCGCAAAACCCCTCCCCTTCCCGCTCCCGAACGCAGTTCGGGAGAGGGGGCCTGGGGCGTCACAGTGGCCCCAGACCCCGCCGGTTCCCGGAAGGTCGGCTCACGAGAGTGCCTTCTTCAGCGCGTTCCCCAGCCGCCGGATGCCCTCCACAATCTGCTCCGGCGGAGAGTAGGAGAAGTTGAGGCGCATGGCGTTGAAACCGCCATCGCCGTTGGGGTAGAAGTTCTCCCCGGGGACGTAGGCGACCTTCTCCTCCAGCGCGCGGCGGAGGAACTCGGTGGTGTGGATGGAATCCGGCACCCGCGCCCAGAGGAACAGCCCGCCCTGGGGACGGGTCCAGCCACAACTGTCGGGCCAGAATTCCGCCAGCGCGTCCAGCATCGTGTCCCGGCGCTCCTTGTAGGCCCGCCGCAGCCGCTGCGCGTGCGGCTTGAGGAAGCCCCGCTGGCAGATGTCGTTGGCGATGTACTGGACGAAGGTGCCGGTGTGGAGGTCGGAGCCCTGCTTGGCCATGACGAACTGGCGCATCAGCACCTCCGGGCAGACGATCCACCCCAGACGCAGCCCCGGCGTCAGGGTCTTGGAGAAGGTGCTCATATAGATGACCCGCTCCGGCACAAAGGTGCAGATGGGCGGCAGGTCCTCTCCCTCAAAGCGCAACTGGCCGTAGGGGTCATCCTCCACGATGGGGAGATTCAGGCGGGTGGCGATTTCGGCCAGTTGCTCCCGCCGCTCCAGGGAGAGGGTGACCCCCGCCGGGTTGTGGAAGTTGGGGAGAACGTAGATGAATTTGGGCGGACGGCCCGTCTCCTTCACCACATCCCGGTACGCCTCCTCTATCTCGTCCACCACCATGCCGTCATCGTCCAGAGAGACGGTGCGGTAACGGGCGCCGTAGGCGTTCCAGGCCTGGATGGCCCCCAGATAGGTGGGCCGTTCGGTGATGACGTAGTCCCCTGGTTCCAGGAAGACTTTGCCGATGAGGTCCAGCCCCTGCTGGGACCCGGCGGTGATGAGGACGTTGTTGGGAACGGCGGGGACGCCGTATTTATGCATACTGGTCGCCAGCCATTCCCGCAGGGGGAGATACCCCTCCGTTGAACTGTACTGAAGCGCGCGGGCGCCCTCGTTCTGGACCACGTAGCGACAGGCCTCTTCAATCTCCCGCAGCGGGAAGAACTCCGGCGCCGGCAGTCCTCCGGCAAAGGAGATGACATCGGGTTGCTCCGTCAGTTTCAGCAGTTCCCGGATGGCCGAACTTTTCATCGTTCGGGCCCGGGTCGCCAGATAAGGAGTCCAATCCAGCACGGGAATCTCCCGGTCCAAACTGAAGTTGACATCCATTGGGTCACCTCCTGTAGATAATGGTTGGGGAAATATAAGCGCCGGGTAACCTCAGTCACCCGGCGCTGGATAGCCGTTCAGAAGGGGCAAGCCCATCATCCGGTACCCCAAAAGCAAGCACAACCAGAAATACCCTTTGGGGTGAAGGTTGCTCGCCATGTCCCGATAATCTACGGCGAGGTGTTCGTTGCCCTCACCTCTACCCCAGCCTCTCCCGTTTTGAGGGCGGCGAAGCCGCCGCCCTCAAAACCCCCACGTGATTGCTCCACCTTATATTTTAGCATTGAGCAATGAAACAGGCAAATGCAAGCGGTAAGGTTTTGCGGCGGCGGCCTGCGGCCGCCGCCGCAAAACCGTCACTCCCCGAACACCACCGCCGTGAAGG
>DAOTWL010000132.1:0-8758 GCA_034435875.1 Anaerolineae bacterium | reverse complement strand
GCCCCCACCACCGCCCCAGATGCCCCTGAAAGCGCCCGTTGCCAGAAGGCCAGCAGGAGACCCATTGCCCCGGCGGCCAGCCCGCTGCGGACCGCCGTCCTCCCCAGGGTCCGTCCTTCCAGGCCGCCCAGGCGGGGGCGCAATAGCGCCAGCAACCCGCCCATCTCCAGCAGAGTGGCGACGGAGTTCGCCAGCGCCAGCCCCCCGTATGGTGGCAGTCCCATCCAGGCGAATCCAGCGGGCAGGGTCAGGCTCAGCGCCACGTTGAGCGACATCGCCAGTCCCCCCACCCACACCGGCGTCCAGGTGTCGTGGAGCGCGTAGAAGGCGCGGACGACCATCTCCACCCCCGCGTGTCCCACCAACCCCAGCGCGTAAAAGGCCAGTGCCCACGCGACGGCGTTCGTAGAAGAGGCCCGAAACGCCCCCCGTTCAAAGAGCAGTGCCACCAGCGGCTGCCGCAGCACCAGCAGCCCCACCGCCGCCGGGACCGTGACGAAGAAGACCATCCGCAGCGTCATCGCCAAGGTGTGGCGCATGGACTCCCGTTCCCCCCGCGCGGCCTGGTCGGCGAACGTCGGGAAGGCCGCCGTCGCCACGGCCTGGGCGAAGACCCCCTGGGGCAGGAGCATCAGCAGCCAGGCGTAGTTCAGCGCCGAGACGGCCCCTTCCCCCAGGCGTGAGGCGATGTTCGTGTTGACCAGGAAGTTCAGGTGGACGGCCGCCAGCCCCAGGACGCGCGGGGCCATCAGCCGCAGCACCTCCCGCACGCCGGGGTCGCTCAGGGGGAGGACGGGGCGGTACCGGGCGCCGACCCGGGGCAGGGCGGGCAACTGGACCGTCAGGTGGAGCACCGCGCCCAGGACGTATCCCAGGGCCAGGGCACGGGCGCCCAGTCGGGATGCCAGAAGTACCGCCGCCGCGAGGAGGGAGAGGTTCAGGAGACTGGGGGCCAGCGCGGGGAGGACGAAGTGCTGGCGGGTGTTGAGAATCCCCATGACGACGCCGCTGGCCCCGAAGAGGACGGGGGCCCCCAGCATCGTCCGCATCAGGGAGACGGTGAGGGCCTGCTGGGGTGGGGGGAATCCGGGGGCCAGTACGGCCGATACCAGAGCCGGGGCGACCACCCAGGCCAGGCCCGCCGCCAGGGTGAGGGCGACCAGCACCAGATTGATCACCGCGCTGGCCAGCCGCCATCCGCCTTCGGCGTCGTCGCGGGCGAAGTATCCGGCGAAGGTGGGGATGAAGGCCGAGGCCAGCGCCCCGCCCGCCATCAGCGAGAAGATGAGGTCCGGGATGCGCGCGGCGGCCAGGTACGCGTCGTACTCCGCGCGGGTGCCGAACACGGCTCCGATGACCATCTCCCGGGCCAGCCCCAGCGCGCGGGAGAGGACGAAGAGGGCCATCACCTGGGTGGCGGCCCGGGCGATGCGGGTGCCCGGCGGCGGTTGTTCTATCCCGCTCATCGGTTCGCTTCTACAGGCCCGGCGGCCTGCGCTACGGGAGAGGCTCAGAGAGTGGCACGGAGCCGTTGCAGTTCCCGGCGGAGCGCGGTAACCCGGCGGGCGGTCTCCTCCTCCCGGCCAACGGTCACCAGATGGTGGCGGGCGAAGGCCAGTTCGGAGGCCAGCCGGTAGTACGTGCCCAGATGCCACCAGCGGTGGACGTCTCCCCGCAGCAGGGCCTCCAGTCGCCGTCCCACCCGTCGCCAGTAGGAGCAGATGACCGGGTAGTCCTCCGGCGCGACCGTCCCTTTCTCCACCTCATCGGTCAGGTAGAGGGAGAGAATCCGCTGTTCGCGGACGGAGAAGTAGATGAGCAGGCCCAGCAGTGCCAGGGCACCGCCCCAGTCCGAGGCGAGGCTGACCAGCAGGGCCCAGCAGGTCAGGCTGGAGATAGTGGCGCCAAAGTTGTGGAGGGCGTGGAGGGCCATTCCGACCGCCAGGCCGACAAACGGGGCGGCGATGCGGACGCTCCGTTGAGGAGATGTCCGCGCCAGCGCGATGCCCAGGCCAGTGCACCCAGTGAAGAGCGCGTGGTTCAGGCCGAAGAGGACGGCCCGGTAGAAGGCCAGTTCCGGCACTTCGCCCAGTCCACCCATTCCGTAGGCGCCGAGAAAGTAAAAGAAGTTTTCGGTGGTGGCGAACCCGAAGCCGACCAGCCCTCCGTAGAGGATACCGTCCACGGGCGTATCTATCTCCCGGCGGAAGAACCAGAACAGGAGGAGGAGCATCAAACCTTTGAACGGTTCCTCGGTGATGGGGGCGATCAGACTGGCCCCCACCAGTTCCGTTCCCAGGCTGGAGCCGAGAAGTTCGGAGACCGGGATGTCCAGAACAATCTGGGTGATCAGGGAGAGGATGACGGCGGGGACAGCGCCCCACAGGAACGCGGCCAGAATCAGGCCCAGCGGCTCTTTCTCGTAGCGGTCCATCCACCAGAGAAAGAGCGCATAGAGGAGCATCGGTACGATGGCCAGGATGGAGATGGTCAACAGGGCGAATAAGATTTCCAATTGAGCCTCCTTGTGAACAGGGCGCAGGGCGCAGGGGGTTACCCCGGCGGGGGCGGAGCCAGTCCGGCCCGGCGGAGGATTTTCGCCAGGGTGGAGAGGGTATGGACCCACGCCGGGGAGACCTGACCCTCTATTCGGGCCGACCGCAGCGCCTCCAGGAACGACGTCGGCGAGTCAAAGGGCGGCATGCGGATGACCGCGCGGCCCAGTTCCCGGAGGAAATGGGCATCGCTCCCGGCCGTCACCGGCAAACCGTGGGCTCGGGCCAGCGCCTGGGCGGCCCGGTTATCCGCAGGGAAGAGACAGCGGGCGTTGAATCCTTCCAGAAAGTCCACCTCCTCCAGCAAAGTCTCCGCTCCGGCCCGGCCCATGGCCTCCCGTCGGGCCCGGTCCAGGGGGTGGGAGATGCCGACGATGCCTCCCTGGGCCCGCACGGCCGCGATGGCCTCCCAGGGCGACAGGTCCGGCGGGACCGGTTTGGTCAGGAAGTAGGCGATGAGTTCGCCGTGGGTGGTGCGAATCTCCTGACCCACGATGATGCGCTCCGGGTCCATCTCCTTCAGCCGCAGCGCGCCGGCGATGGTGTTGTGGTCGGTCACCGCCACCCGGTCCAGCCCCCGGCGGCGGCATGCCTCCAGGAACCGCTCCGGGGAGACCAGAGAGTCGCGGGAGTAGAGGGTGTGGGTGTGAAGGTCGCAAAGCCACATAGTGCTCCTGGGAGAAAAGGTTTTGCGGCGGGCGGCTTTGCCGCCCGCCGCAAAACTCATTTCCCTTCCAGCAATTCCTTCATCAGCCGGCGGACTTCGTCCCGGAAAAATCGCTTGACCTGGCTCCAGCGGCAGGGGACCAGCATTTCCGGCATAGGGTCCGGTTCGGCATCCTCAAAATATTGCAGGCTCTTCAAAATATGCACCATACTGTATTGGACTCCCGCATATTTGCGCTCAAACAATCGGATGACTTCCCGCAATGGGATTGCGCTTTGACAAATCTGATAGAGGTCTATGAAATCCCTCTTTGTCCCCCGGCTGGAAATGGCTTCCAGTTTCATGGCTGCCAGGTCCGAAAGAGCGGCTACCTGGACCCCTTCTACTTCCGTGAACGGTTCCAGCAGGGGATATGGATAGATAAAGAAACTGATTTGTCCGCCGTTCAGGGTGCCTACAAAGGTGCCGGCCCCCTCATGCAGCACGACCAATGATCCCAGAGAGGCCAGTTCTTGTCGGGGCAGTGCAGGCGGAAAATCGCGCTGGGGAATGAAAAAGTCTAAGTCATACGAGCGCCGATGGCCCAGGTGGAGGGCAACTGCCGTTCCACCAGCGAGATAGAACTTCCCTGCCAGAGAGGTTTGGGCTACCAGGGCCAGATTGGCCCGAACGGTTGACGGGAGCGCTTGGATAAACATCGGACCTCCTTACGAGGTATGCCTAATATAGAGGCCCAGAAAATGGCACTCTTCCGGGACAGTCCCCGTACTCGCTGCAGGGTCTGGATAATCTGCTCCCGCGAAAAACGCCGGAACATCCACTGAACCTCTGCCACATCCCCCAATTCCAGAATCCGCTCAATGATGTACCGCTCGTGGCCGGGGATGCGCAGCCGGTCAAAGTTCACGTCCCAGAACAGGGGACGGAGAAATTCGGGCAACCGGTCTTCACTCATTGCTCCCCCGCTCCCCCGCTCCCCCGCTCCCTGTAAAATTGGGGAAGGTACTCCCGGTTGGCCTCCAGCATTTCCTCCAGAAGCGCCCGGGCCAGGTCTATGGAGCGGACCAGGGGGTTGGTGGCCATTGCCAGCAGCGCCGCGCGGCGGGAGCCGGTCACCCCGGCCTCCACCGTCCAGGTCTCCCATGCCTTCACCGTCTGGCAGAGGGGGCGGACCGTCTCCGGGAGCGGCCCCATCTGCAGCGGAGTGACGCCATAGGCCCCGATGACACAGGGGACCTCCACCACGCCATCGGCCGGGAGGTCGGGGATGGCGCTGCCGTTGCGGACGTCCACGATTTGCACGTCCCGCCGGTCCAGCACCAGCGAGAGGATGAGCCGGACCGCCGCCTCGGAGTAGTGCGCGCCGCCCCGCTGGCTCAACTCTGGCGGCTTGACGACCAGCGCGGGGTCGGCGTACTTCCGGAGCAGGTCGCGCTCCACTTCCGCCACCCCTTCGCCCCGCGTCTTCCCCACCTGGCGCATTTCCGCCACCTTCCGGTCGGGGTAGTAGTAGTACTGCAGATACCAGGTCGGGAAGACGCCCAGCGCCTCCACCAGGTCGGCGTCAAAGGGGTAGAAGGGGAGCCCTTCCCGCACCCGGGCCATCAGGTCGGCGGAGACGTCCCGGCCCTGCACATAGACCCGCCGAATCCAGTTGACGTGGTTCAGCCCCACCCACTCCAGAAAGACGGCCTCGTCGGGCACGCCGAAGAGGCCGGCAATGAGTCGGGTGAAGTTGAGGGGGTTGTTGCAGAGTCCCACGACCTTCAGGGACGTGTGCTTCAGGAGGGTCTCGGTGATGATGCCGGAGGGGTTGGTGAAGTTAATGAGCCAGGCATCCGGCGCTAACTGCTCCATATCCCGTGCAATATCCAGCACGACGGGGATGGTGCGCCATGCCTTCAGCGTACCGCCCGGTCCGGTCGTCTCCTGTCCGACGACGCCATGGGTCAGGGGGATTTTCTCGTCCCGGATGCGGGCGGCCATCCCACCCACCCGAATCTGGGAGATGACGAACGCCGCGCCCGAGAGCGCCGCTCCTCGGTCCGTCGTCCGCGGGATGCGAGTCGGGAGCCCGGCATGGCGGACCATCCGCTCCACCAGCCCGCCGACGACCTCCAGCCGCTCCGGGTCTATGTCGTGGAGCGCGATTTCCTCTACCTGGACCTCGTCCCGGTGGACGATGAAACCGTCCACCAGTTCCGGCGTGTAAGTGCTGCCGCCCCCGATGACGGCGATTTTCCCGATGACCGCCATCCTTCCCTCCGAGAATTGTTTCTGGACTCTGGCGAATCTTCCTTTGGAGATTTCTGCACGTTTTCAAGAATCGCCAGACTCCGGTTGTTTTATGCGGGACGGTTGCCGATGCGGATGAGGATGAAGCCGATAGCCAGCAGGAGCAGTCCACCGCCCAGGCCGATGCGCTGGAGCGGCCCAAAGCCGCCCCATTCCCCCATCCCAATGCGGTCTATGACGCCGACCCAGAGCAGAACCAGACCCGCGATAGCGGAAAGGAAGATGCCTAGTTGTCGTTTGGTCACCATATCTCCCCAAAGTTTACCAGAAATTGGGCAGTTGTCCAGCCGAACCGTGCCTGCCGTGTCAAGCCAAATAGTGTTGCCGGGACATGGTCTGGTCTTGCGGCCGTTTCAGCGCCTCCAGCCGCTGAGGGGGAACCACCCCCCTCTCTTCTATCTGCTCCAACGGTGGACGAGCCCGGTCATAGGCCCACCGGGTCCGGAATTTCCGTCCGCCCCGGGCACCTTTACCTTCGTCTCTAATCTGCATCACCGGCAGGAAGCGATCGGTGTAGAGCCAGACTGCCCGGCGGGGATGTCCCGTAGAAGGGCCGACGGCTGACTCCGTGTTGGGGCCAGCGGGCGAGGCTTATCCCGAATCGTCCCGTCCCGAATGCGGCGAACGGTGGAGACACGGATGCTTCCCAGTTGAGCCAGGAGAGGGTTATTGGCCGTCAGCAGGCCGCGCCGGGCCAGGAGAGAGGCTATCGGGACTGACGCCGGTTGCAGACGTTCAGCGGAGAGGGCATCCAGGACCGGGGCGATGAGAGAGACGGCCGCCCGGACCCCGGGCCGTCCACCGGGCCCCGTTCCTTATGGTGGGGTTTTCATTCTATGGCCACCAGGCTCGCGATGGGCCGGGGTGTGCAGGGGAATAATGACCTGATGCAAAGGGGGCTCCAGGCCGGCCGATAAGCCGGGTTCTGTCGTGGGCGGTCATCTCTCTGGGACGGCGGTTGCCCGCCGCCTCATGCGGCCCACCCGGGGCTCGGACGGGACGGGCCGCCCCGTGCAGGGGTAGGGATAGACCCCGCCCCCGCGTCGCCCCTGCTTGGCCTTGCTCCCGGTGGGGGTTGCCTGGCCACCCGGGTCACCCCGAGCGCCGGTGGTCTCTTACACCACCTTTTCACCCTTACCGGGTCGGTAGATTGGTATCTGGTAGATTGGTTTCTGGTAGACCGACTTACCCGTTTATCAACTACCAACGTACCAACCCACCAACCTGGCGGTCTGTTTCTGTGGCCCTTCTCCGTCGGGTTGCCCCGCCTGGGTGTTACCCAGCACCGTGCCCTGTGGAGCCCGGACTTTCCTCACCCCGCGCCAGGCGCGGAGCGCGACCGCCTGGCCGACCTGGAGCGACTTCATCTTAACATACTCCCATCCCCATGTCAAGTAATTGTTCCTCCGAGGTTCAGACCCGAATTGGGACAAGGGAGTCTGTTCGGGCTCAACTTGCCCCTCACCATCCTTGATCTTCCCTTTTCCCCTTGGCCTGCGGCCAGGGGAGAGGGGGATGTGGAGGGATTTTGCGGCGGCAGCCTCCGGCCGCCGCCGCAAAATCCCTCCTTTCCCCTCCCCTCTCCCAAACGAAGTTTGGGAGAGGGGAGGGCCGGGGGAGGGGTGAGGCCAGCGCGCCGAAAAAGTTAGTGCCATTGGGCTTTTCGCCCCTGGCGCAGGTAGTTTGTGCTTTTGTGTCTTGGTGTGAGAACGAAATGGAGATTTTTCCGCGTTTTCTGTGCCCGTCCGCGTCCTGCTTTCCAAACCGTCAGGTGGATAGACCAGTAGACATTCCCACCCATTCGTGGTATACTACCATTGCTAACACGCTTCACGTTTCACTTTTCACGTTTCGCGTCTACGAAAGGAGCCGCCATGAGCCGCAACCGTTTCTGGACTCTGCCGCTGCTGCTGACCCTGATGCTCAGCATGCTGCTTCCCTGCACCCTTCCCACCCTCCCTTTCCGCCCGCGTGCCACGCCCACCACGCCGCCTCTCCCCGCCACCCACCCACTCCTGCTGGTCCGCTCCCCCGCGCGGGGCGAAGAGACGCCGCTGGACCGACCCCTCCGCCTGGTCTTTGACCAGCCCATGGACCCCGCTTCGGTCCAGGCCGCATTCCACATTGAGCCGAAAGTGGAGGGCACTTTCTCCTGGCCCGACCCGGTCACCCTCGTCTTCACCCCGAAAGACCAGTGGAAGCGGGCTACCCGCTACCGGGTCAAACTGGAACCCACCGCCAAATCCGCTGAGGGTCTCCCCCTGAAGGAAGAGGTGGAGTTCACCTTCGCCACCGTCGGCTACCTGGAGGTGGCCCAGGTCCTGCCGGAGCCGGGCGCGCGCGACATCCCGCCAGATACCCCCGTCACCATCATGTTCAACCGGCCCGTCGTCCCCCTGCAACTGGTCAGCGCGCCCATGGCCGATATGCCCGTCCCCGTCGTCTTTGACCCGCCCGTGGAGGGGACCGGCGAGTGGGTCAACACGTCCATCTACGTCTTCCGGCCCAAAACGGGCTTCGTCCCCGGCAAGACCTACCAGGCCACCGTCCCCGCCGGCCTCTCCGACACTACCGGCGGCGTCCTGGAGGAGGACTTCTCCTGGCAGTTCACCATTGAGGCCCCCTACGTCCTTTTCGTGGAGCCCGCCACCGGCTCCACCCTCGTCCCCCTCACCCAGACCGTCAAAATCACCTTCAGCCAGCCCATGGACCGGGCATCGGCTCAAGCCGCCTTCGTCCTGAAGCCCCTGCGGGGCGAATCCCGCGTCCCCGGCCGCTTCCAGTGGAGTGAGAACGACACGGTGATGTCCTTCATCCCGGAGGGACGGCTGGACCTGGATACGGAGTACCTTATCTCCCTGGAGCAGACGGCCCTCTCCGCGCAGGGTGCGGCGCCGCTGAAAGCCCCGTACACGTGGTCCTTCCGCACCGTCCCCTACCCCCGCATCGTCAGCACCTCCCCCTCCGATGGGACGAAGGACGCGTACCCGGGCACCGAGTTCACCATCAAGTTCTCCGCCCCCATGGACGTCTCCACCCTGATGCCCAACATCACCGTCATCCCCGAACCGACCCGCATCTACACCTACTGGGACCCGTGGGAGAACGCCTTCGTCCTGTACTGGGAGCCGCCCGCCTCTACCTCCTGGGAGGTCCGTCTGGGCGGCCGCATGGCCGACCCCTACGGCAACACCATCGGCCAGGACACCGTGGTCCGTTTCTCCACCGGCCCCCTGGCCCC
>DAOTWL010000131.1:0-8293 GCA_034435875.1 Anaerolineae bacterium | reverse complement strand
GCGCTCCAAATAGACCTGGGTGGAGGCGGGCACATCGGCCAGGTAGAGAATCCCCTCCCGGCCCATCCAGGAACGGAAATCATCCTTGCGGCCATACAGTTCATCGCAGCCCACAAAAGAGAAGGGGAGGCCGTTCTGCCGGGCCCGAGCGATCATCTGTTGAGCCCGTTCATTCTTTCCCAGACGGCCATTGTACTGGCGGCTGGCCCCGGCGCTGGGGGGGCCCGATTTGGCGTCGGCGCCATCGTCTATTTAGAAGGAGAAGGGCACCGCCGTGAAGAGGGGGGTGGCGGCGATTTCGGCCTGAATCTGCTGGTAGATGGGCCGGGCCGACCAGGGGGAATTGGAGACAAAGTGCTGGATGTTCTCTGCCGGCAGACCGGTTTCCCGGCCGATGGCGGCGAAGTATCGGTGGGCCTTCATCCGCAGAAGGGCGCTGAGGTAATGATAGGCATACGGGGCCGGGTCTCGGGTGCTGTTCCGGAAGTGGTGGCGGTATCGCTGCCAGAATTCCTGAAGGGCCGTGGGCAGGCGTTCTATCGCTTCAGGGGGTATTCCCCAGCGGTCCGGATCTGTTAAAACTTGGGATACCGTTTGCGTTGTCATAGCCAATAGTATCTCTCATTTCAGATTGAAGGCAAGTGTATTCCTTATATTCATTAGAATTTGCCATTGTCGTAGTAGTTACCGTGAGACGTGAATCACGTTTCACGCTTTCTGAATGATGCGCTCCAGTTCGGCGGAGAGTTGGGGGTCCAGCGGCTCCGGCTGGTGGGTCTCCAGAATCTGCCGGGCCATTGCCCGGGCCCAATCCCGGGCGCCGTTCCGCTTCGCCTCCCACTCCTCGTAGGGGCGCCGGTCCATAAACTTCGGCACCCACAACTCCCGCATGTGCTTCCGGGTATGCTTCTGGGCTAGGAAGTTGCCGCCCGGCCCCACAGCCCGGATGACGTCCAGGGCCAGGGTCTCGTCGTCCACCACGATGCCCTTCATCATATGGTAGACGATGTCGTAGATTTCGCAGTCCATGAGCATCTGCTCGTAGGACCAGATGCGGCTGCCGTGGAGGAGGCCGACGCCCAGGAGCATGTCGGACATAACAACGCAGGCCATAAAGGTAGAGAGGCTGTTCTCAATTCCGGCCTGCCAGTTGGGTTCTTTGGCGCCGGTGGCGAAGGAGCCCATGGAGAGAGGGACGTTGTAGAAGTCAGCCAGGACGTTGGAGGCCGCGCCGAAGAGGAAGTCCTCCGGGCCGCCGCCCGTGTAGCCGCCGGTGCGCAGGTCCATCGCGGTCTGGGCGGCGGCGTAGAAGACGGGCGCGCCGGGGTAGGCCAACTGAATCATCGCCAGCGCGCTGATGACTTCGGCGTTGCCGACCACCAGATTGCCCGCCAGGGTCGCCGGGGCGGTAGAGCCGCAGGAGGTCATGGTCATAAAGCCGACGGGGATGCCAGCCTCGGCGGCCACCAGCGCCGCCTCCAGGGTGCCGGGGTCCTGGCCCAGGGGCGGCGCAGTACAGAGGGCATACGAGAGCACCGGCCGCCGCCGCAGTTCCTCCCGTCCACCGGCGATGGCGGCGGCCATTTCCACCGACGCCCGCGCTTCCCGCTCCGAATAGATGCTCTCGGTCTGGATGTGTTTGGTGGTGTTCTCCCAGGCCGCCTTCAGTTCGTAGAGGCCACGCGTCGCCGGGGGGTAGTCCTGGGCCGAGACTGGTATCCAGATAAAGGCAACTTCTTCCACGTAGTCGGCGACGCGGACGATTTCGGCCACGTCCTGGAGCCGGGAGCGGCGCCGCTGGCCGATGTAGAGGTCTATGACCTCCACACCGCAGCCGTCGGTGCCGACGTAGACGTGGTTGCCGTCCAGGGGGAGGTCCTGGGCGGGGTCGCGAGCGGCCAGGGTGTAGACGGGGGGCGCTTCCTTCAGGGCGTCCTCTATCAGGTGGCCGGGAGCCCGGACAATTTTGGTGTCCCAGTCCACCTGCGCGCCGTGGGCCGCCCAAATCTCCAGGGCTTTGGGGGACGGAAAGCGGACACCAACGGTCTCAATGACGTCCAGGGTGGCCGTATGGATGCGCTGGACGTCCTCCGGGCTGAGAATCTGAAGGCTCAGGCGCGGGTTGGTGATGGATTTGATGGGTCGGGACATGGGACTCCTTTGCAGGGAGCAGGCGCCGACTGGAAGTCGGCTCCCTGGGCTTGCAGCCGGGGGTTGGCCTGCGCCGACCCGGCTCGTTGTAGTGAAGCGAAAGTCGGCCTTCTTGAGCTTGTGGCCGGGAGTTAGCCTGAATCACCCAGTCGCAGGGAACAGGAGGCGGGACGGCACTCCGCTATGCTTCGTGCCTGACTACGAACGGTTGAGCAGTTGTTTGGCGACGGTGACGGCGCCGATGGCGTCCTCGCTGTAGCCGTCCGCGCCGATTTCCTGGGCCCAGGCCCGGGTGACAGGCGCGCCGCCGACCATCACCTTGACCCGGGAGCGCAGACCGGCGTCCTCCAGGGCTTCAATGACGTCCCGCTGGCGGACCATGGTGGTCGTCAGCAGGGCGCTCATGCCCACAATGTCGGCATTTACTTCACGCGCTTTCTCCACAAACTTCGCGATGGGCACGTCCACGCCCAGGTCGTAGACGCGGAATCCGCCAACGGAGAGCATGGTCGCCACCAGGGTCTTGCCGATGTCGTGGATGTCGCCCTCCACGGTGCCGATGACGACGGTGCCCAGGGTCTGGCGCTGGCCGCCCTGGCGGGCAATCTCCGGCTCCAGGACGGCAATGGCGGCCTTCATCGCCTCGCCCGCCAGGACCAGGTCGGGGAGGAACATCTCGCCTTTGCTATACTGTTCGCCGACGTAGTCCACGCCGGGGACAAAGCCCTTGTTGATGGCCTCCAGGGGGTCTATCCCCGCCTCTACGGCCTTGCGGGCCAGTTCGGCGGCGGCATCGGGGTCGCCGTCTATGATGCTCTGGGCCATGGACTGGAAGAGAGCGTCAGTCATTGTTGCCTCCGGGTTCGTTTGTGTACTGCGTACTCCGTGTTCCGTACTCCGTTCCAAATATATCACAGGATGGGATGGGTGTCAAGGGGGAGGATTGAAAAACGCAGGAAAAAGGTTGTCTGGGATTGAAAAGTGTGGTAAAATGAGCAGAAGATAATGAAAATCGTATGGAACACGGAAGAACACGGAAAGACACGATTTTCAGGGAATCTTTCCGGGTTCTTCCGGGAGTATCTGTGCGTCTATCCGTGCACTGTTCAAGGAGGGAAACGATGCATTCTGAAGTTTTAGAGGTACTCCCAGGCCCGCAGGCACAGGCCATTGTGGAACGGAGCGAGCGGGTGGTGTCGCCGTCGCTGCCCAGGGCGTATCCGCTGGCGGTGAAGCGGGCTTACCGGTGCACTGTGGAAGACGTGGACGGGAACCAGTTTCTGGACTGTATGGCCGGGATCGCGGTCTGCGCCACGGGCCACTGCCACCCGCGCGTGGTGCGGGCGATTCAAGAGCAGGCGGAACGGCTGCTCCACATCTGCGGCGCCGACTTCTACGACCCCCAGTACATCGCCCTGGCGGAGCGGCTGGCGGCCATCGCGCCCGGGGAGGAGCCGAAACGGGTCTTCCTGGGCAACTCCGGCGCGGAGGCGGTGGAGGCGGCACTGAAACTGGCCCGCCACCATACGGGACGCCCGTACGTCATCGCCTTCTTCGGCGCGTTTCACGGCCGGACAATGGGCGCGGTCTCGCTGACGGCCAGTAAACCGGTCTACCACCGGGGCTTCATGCCGCTCCTGCCGGGCGTCGTCCACGTGCCCTACGGCTACTGCTACCGCTGCGCGTACAACCTGACCTACCCGTCCTGCAACCTGGCCTGCGTGGATTTTATAGAACAGACGCTGATGGGCCGGTCGGTGCCGCCGGACGAGGTGGCGGCGATTTTCGTGGAACCGGTGCAGGGCGAGGGCGGCTATGTCGTCCCGCCGGACGGGTGGATGCAGAAACTGCGCGCGCTCTGCGACCGCTACGGCATCCTGCTGGTGGCCGATGAGGTGCAATCGGGGATGGGGCGGACGGGGAAGTGGTTCGCCACCGAGCACTGGGGCGTGGTGCCGGACATCCTCTGTGTGGCGAAGGCGCTGGCTTCCGGGATGCCGGTCTCGGCAATGGTCGCGCGGGAGTCGGTGATGACGTGGCCCGCCGGAGCGCATGGGAGCACGTTCGGCGGCAATCCGGTCGCCTGCGCGGCCGCCCTGGCGACCATAGAGGTGATAGAGCAGGAAGGGCTGATGGAGAACGCGGTTCGGGTAGGGGCGCGGCTCCTGAAAGGGCTGCGCGACCTGGCCCGGGAGGTGGAGCGGGACGGCCGCCCGCCGTTCATCGGCGACGTCCGGGGGCTGGGGCTGATGATCGGGGTGGAACTGGTGCAGGACCTAAAGACCCGCGCGCCGGCCCACGACGAGGCGGAGGCAGTGATGCGGGAGTGCTTCCGCCGGGGGCTTCTGGTGCTTTCCTGCGGGGTCAGTTCCATTCGCTTCGCGCCGCCGCTGGTCATCACCGAGGCGGAGGCAGACCGGGCGCTGGGGATGTTCGCGGACGCGCTGCGGGCGGCGAGCCGGTAGAGGTGGCCCGCGATTGCGCCGCCTGCGCCGATTGGAAATCGGCTTGCCTGGGCGCTCCCGCGCCGGGCGTCAACCTTCGTTGACGTTTTCAGATTCGCGGCGGCTGCGCCGCCTGCGCCGATTGGAAATCGGCTTGCCTGGGCGCTCCCACGCCGGGCGTCAACCTTCGTTGACGCCTGTTGATGCATATGGGGAGCGGCGGCCGAAGGCCGCCCCCCTTTTCTCATCGCCGCAGCAGGGCGAAAAGGACCAGGATCAGGCCCGCCAGGAAGAGCGCCCCGATCCAGAGCCAGTCCAGCAGGCCGCCGAAGCCCAATCCCAGCACGGCGGCAAAGAGCACCAGGGCCAAAGCCGGGAAGTAGGCCCAGGAATGGCGCGCCAGCACGGCCACCAGCAGAAACGTCAAGCCCAGGCCCAGGAAAAAGACGCTGCCGACATCCACGGCCAGCCTTTCTGAGAGGCCGGATGTCGCCGCCAGGGTCAGCAGGACGCCGCCAGGGATGATGGCCCACCAGTGCGGCGGGTTAGTCAGGTAGATAGCCCAGAAAGCCAGGCCGATGCTCCCCAGGAAGGCCACACCGTCCAGCCATTTCGGCAGGAATGCCGCCGCCCCCAGCCCCAGCAGGAGGAATCCGGGAATCGCTGTCCACCATTGGGCACGAGGATTGGCGGAAAACACGTACAGGAAGGCTGCCCCTCCCCCAATACCCACGAGTCCCCAGAACAGATTGACTCCCCATGGAATCAATCCTGTTTTTTGGAGTAGGGAGAGCACTCCCCAGAGGATCAGCAACAGGCCGACGATGATGCGCCAGTCTATACGTTTCATGGGTCTCCCTTCTGAACGGCACTCCGTTGACGCCACTCCGCTACGCTGCGTGGCTGACTACGAACGGTGGCGGACGCCACTCCGCTATGCTGCGTGGCTGACTACGAACGGTGGCGGACGCCACTCCGCTACGCTGCGTGGCTGACTACGGACGGTGGCGGACGCCACTCCGCTACGCTGCGTGGCTGACTACGAACGGTGGCGGACGCCACTCCGCTACGCTGCGTGGCTGACTACGAACGGTGACGGCCCTCCGCTACGCTGCGTGGCTGACTACGAACGGTGGCGGACACCACTCCGCTACGCTGCGTGGCTGACTACGAACGGTGGCGGACGCCACTCCGCTGTGCTACGTGGCTCACTACAAACGGGAATGACCACATCAGCGGATGTTGACGGAACTAACGCCGGCCTCCAGGATGATTTCCACCCGGTATGCCGCATCGTCGTAATCGGGGGACTGGTAGACGCCGCCCCCCAACGGCGGGAACCGGTTCGGGTCAATGGTCCGGGCCGCCAGGTCGTCCTTCAGGCGGATGCGGGCAGCGACGCCCTCCGGAATCCGCACGTTCAGGACCGCCGCCCCGGCCTCCACGTCCAGCAGCGCGTTCGCCACACGCGCCGGTGGTATGAGCGTGACACTGCTGGCCCCGGTCTCCAGTTTGCAGTACGTGACCGGCAGGTCCCGCAAATCCAGCGTCGTCTGACTGGCGCCGCTCTCCACACTCAGGGTCAGTGGGACCTCGTCAGTGAGGCGGAAGCGCCAGACTCCGCTCTCCGGGCCAATGAGAGGTGCGAAGGACGGGCCACACTCCACCTTGACGCTCAAACGGTCCCCTTCCAGGCGGCTGGAAACCTTCATACCGGTACCCCGGTTGACCGTCAGCGCGACGCCCGGTGGGGCCCCGCCCGTTACCTCCGTCTGCCCGACCCCGTGCTCAATCTCCACACTAACCTGCCGGGCACCCTGGAGATCCACGTTAACAACCTCTTCTCTCACCTCCACCATCGGCCGCGCCGGGATCAGAGCGCTGAGCAGCAGCCCGGCTCCCGCCAGCAGGAGAAACCCGGGCCAGAAATAGCCCAGGGGGTCGGCGATGACACTCAGGGCCTTCAGGAGAAAACAGAGGGCCAGCCAGAGGAGCACCGTCCCCCAGAACAGAAGCCAGCGCTGTGAAGTGGACATCTTACCCCCTCCTGGAGCGGGTCAGGCCCCGGACGATGAACCAGAGGCCCAACAGGAAAAAGAAAGCGGCCAGCAGGTAGTCCCGGTACGGCCCCAAAACAGCCAACCCGCCAAACAACGATGCGAAGACCAGAAATAGAATCAGGCTGACGACGATGAGGTTGAGACCCTCCCGGAGCGACCGTCGGAAACCCTGACCGAGAATACCCGCCAGAACTGTCCCCACCCCAATGAAGGCCGGAATCAGGGTCCAGATGTAGGCCCATGACTCCCAGTCGCCCGTCGCGTTCTGGTAGTAGAGGATGCCGCCGATACCGGCGACGATGCAGGCCGGGACGGCCATGCCGGGCGCCCCAACCAGCAGGCCGATGAGCAGGATAATGCCTCCGGCGATGATCACCCACATCGGCCAGACGAAGGGCGGGATGAGGGCCCGCAGCGGGGGGTAGAAGCGGAGCGCGGTCAGAAACGCCGCGATCAGAATGAGGAACAGGCCCAGGGCCAGTTGAGTACGGGTGCGCTTTTCCATAAGACCTCCTTTTGACGACAGACGATAGACCACTTATATCTATGCTCCGGCCGCCGAAAAAGTCGCGAATACCCTATGCGAGGAGCGCATTCCCGCAGACCAGAAACTGCGAGTGCTTGCGTGGCGCAGGCCGCCAGGCCTGTAAGGGCAGGCGATTCCCTCTATGAGCGCAAGATGAATCTTGCGCCACAGGTTCCTGGTCAGGTTTCGGCTACCCGGTACTCTCCTCAACCAGCAGCGCGCGGGCGAAAATCAGGAAGCCCGTGTGGGCCACCATCCGGTCCTCCGGGCGGAAGCGGGCAGAGACGGCCTTATAGGGCCGCAACAGAATCTCTTCCACCTCCACCAGCCCCCACCGGGGCGACTCCAGCGCCGCCAGCAGGCGCGTGACCTGGTTGGCAGTAGGCAATAGGGAGCCCAGATACCCGCCGTTCGCCAGCGCCGCGTGGGCCTGGTCCAGATAGTCCCAGGGATTGGGGAGGTCCAGGAACAGCGCGTCCACGCCGACTTCGTCAAAACCCTCGGCGATGTCGCGAATTTTGAACTCCACCACATCGGCCAGGCCCAGCCGTTCCAGGTTGCGGCGGGCCAGTTGCTGCATCTCCGGACGGACTTCGTAGGAATAGACCCGTCCATCCGGGCGGACGGCGTGGGCCAGCACGGCCGTCAGCGCGCCGCTGCCACTCCCTGCCTCCACCACCCGGGAGCCCGGCCCGATGTTCATCTTCAGCAGGATGTATCCGGCCTCTTTGGGATAGACAATCTGGGTGGTACGTCGCAGGCGCAGAATCAGGTCGTGGAGCGAAGGGGTCAGGAGCAGGAACGGCTGCCCCGTGTGAGAAGTCACCTGGCTCCCCCAGGGCCGGCCAATCAGATCGTCGTGGGCCAGGACGCCCCGGTGGGTATGGACGCTCTGCCCCGGCTCCAGCCGGACAATCTGCCAGCGACGGTCCGGGCCCATCAGCAGGGCCAGGTCACCCGCACGGGCACATGAAACGGATTTCCCGGAACGCCACTCCGCTGCGCTCCGTGGCTCACTACCAGCGGTATCGGAGCGCCACTCCGCTTCGCTTCGTGGCTCACTACCAACGGTATCAGAACGCCACTCCGCTGCGCTCCGTGGCTCACTACCA
>DAOTWL010000130.1:0-2169 GCA_034435875.1 Anaerolineae bacterium | reverse complement strand
CAAAAGCGACTTCCCTGGACCGCATAAGGTGTTGATTTTACTTTAGTGCGAATTTTGTTTGGAGGGAGCAGATGAATCGGAGTAGAGGAGCAGTGATGGTAGATTATCTGGTATGGCCGCGTCCCATCTGGAAGGATGCGGTGCTGGTGTTGACAGGGAGCGTCCTGATCGGTCTGATGGCCCGGGTGGCAATCCCGCTCCCTTTTACACCGGTACCGGTGACCGGACAGACTTTCGGTGTGTTGCTGGTGGGCGCGTTGCTGGGAAGCCGCCGGGGAGCGCTCTCTCTCGTCTTATACCTGCTGGAAGGCATCGCGGGGCTGCCAGTCTTCGCAGGCGGAAGTAGTGGCCCGGCCCGACTCCTGGGGCCGACTGGCGGCTACCTGCTGGGATTCGTCGCGGGGGCGTGGGTGACGGGCTGGCTCTGTGAGCGCGGCTGGGATCGGCGGATGCTTACGGCGGCACTGGCAATGCTGCTCGGCAATCTGGTCATCTATCTCTTCGGTCTCCCCTGGCTGGCTGCCTTCGTCAGCCCAGAGAAGGCCCTGATGATGGGCCTCTGGCCCTTTATCCCTGGCGACCTGCTCAAACTCGCTCTGGCAGCCCTGGCGCTGCCCACTGCTTGGAGGCTCGTACTCGGAGCCGGACGCGATGATCCGCAAACTTCTGGTCGCCAACCGGGGTGAAATCGCCGTCCGGGTGCTGCGGACCTGCCGGGAACTGGGGCTGGAGACCGTCGCCGTCTACTCCGAGGCGGACCGGGACGCCCTGCACGTCCGCTACGCCGACGAGGCGTACCCCATCGGCCCGCCGCCGGCGAGGGAGAGTTATCTGCGCACAGACCGCATCATAGAGGTCGCCCGGGAATCCGGCGCGCAGGCCGTCCACCCCGGCTACGGATTCCTGGCCGAATCGCCTCAGTTCGCCCGCGCCTGCGCGGAGGCGGGGCTCATCTTCGTCGGCCCCCGGCCGGAGACGCTGGAACTGCTGGGGGATAAGGTCGCCGCCCGACGGCTGGCCCGACGGCTGGGGATTCCGGTTCTCCCGGGGACGGAGCGCGCGCTGGACGACCGGGAGTTGCTGACGGCGGCGGACCGGGTCGGGTATCCGGTGGTCCTCAAGGCCGCCGCCGGAGGCGGCGGCATCGGCATCCGGGTCGCCCGCTCGCGGGAGGAACTGGAGGCCGCCATCCCCCTGGCCCGGCGGGAGGCGAAAGCCGTCTTCGGCGACGATGCCCTCTACCTGGAGCGCCAGATTGAGCAGGCCCGCCACATTGAGGTCCAGATTCTCGCCGATGGCCGGGGCCACGTGATCCACCTGGGAGAACGGGAGTGCTCCATCCAGCGCCGTCACCAGAAACTGGTAGAAGAAGCCCCCTCCCGCGCCCTGACGCCCGCCCTGCGCAAGCGGCTCTGCCGGGCCGCCGTCATCCTGATGCGAGCCGTCCACTACGTGGGCGCCGGAACGGTGGAGTTCCTCCTGGACCCGGAGGGACGGTTCTACTTCATTGAGGTCAACCCCCGGTTGCAGGTGGAGCACACCGTCACCGAAGCAGTTACAGGGGTGGATATTGTCAAGGCGCAACTGCGCATCGCCGCCGGGCGGGAACTCCCCTACCGGCAGTGGGAAATCCAGCCGAGAAGCTGGGCCCTGGAGTGCCGCATCTTAGCCGAGGACCCGGCCCGGGGTTTCGCTCCATCCGTTGGGCGCATCGTCAGGCTGCGGGAGCCGGGGGGGCCAGGGGTCAGGGTGGATAGCGGCATCTGTGAGGGGATGACCATCACCCCCTACTACGATTCTCTGCTGGCGAAACTGATCGCCTGGGGCGAGACGCGAGGTGTGGCGATCGTCCGCATGCGCCGGGCGCTGGAGGAGTACCAGATTCTGGGCGTGACGACCAACCTGGACCTGCACCGGGCGCTGATGAACAGCCTCCGCTTCTTTGGGGGACAGGTCCACACCCGCTTTCTGGAGGAGGAGAAACTGACCCCGCCCCCGCTGGAGGACGAGGAGGTCCTGGCCGCCGCGCTGACGGCCGTCCTGGCAGACTGGCGCCGTCGGGCCGGGAGTCGTCGGGAGGAGACGGTCAGCCGCTGGCGCCTGTTGGGCCGGTGGGAGCAACTTTCGTAGGGAGCGGGGGAGCGGGGAAGCGGGGGAGCGGGGGAGCGG
>DAOTWL010000129.1:0-6771 GCA_034435875.1 Anaerolineae bacterium | reverse complement strand
ATCGGCGCGGCGAAAATCTTTGAGCCGGACATCCTGGCGAAACTGCCCAAGGATAAGCCCATCATTGTTTACTGCTATACCGGGCAGGGGTCGGGGCAGGTTGTTGCTGCGCTGAACATACTGGGCTACGACGCCTACAGTCTCAGGTTCGGCATGCCTGCCTGGGCACTGGTGGAGGGAGTCTCCACACCTCCGTGGAACGATAAGATGACGATGGGGTATCCGGTAGATACGGAGCCTCACCAGTTGCCGTAATGAAGAACGTGCCAGGCACCGGCACCGGTGCCTGGCGCGTTTCCCTAAGAACGGGAGGTGCTACGGTGCGAAAGGGAGTCTGGCTCTTTCTCGGCGGCCTCCTGGGGCTGGTCCTGGCCGCCTGCCTGGCCCGGCCGGAGATCACTCCCCTGCCGCCTAGCCCGATGCTCCCCGTCGTCCCTACTCTGGAGGCTACGCCGGTTCCTCCCACGGAGACCCCGGTGCCGGCCGCCGATAACAGCACCTGTATCGCCTGTCATACCGATGCGGAGACGCTGAAAGTGCTGGCCGTGGAGCCGGAGAAGGCCGAACATCTCTCCGAAGGGGAGGGTTGAGGGGGCTCGTTGCCTCCGTTGGAGGCATGGGAGAAGGTCTTTCTGGACAATCAGGCGCTGGGGGAAGTCCACGCCGACCTGGGCTGTATCGCCTGTCACGGCGGGGTTGGCGGAACGACGGATAAGGAGGCGGCTCACCAGGGAGTCGTCCGCGACCCCGACCCGGAGCAGATATGCGCATCCTGCCACAAATCCATTGTAGGGACTTACAAGGACAGCCTGCACGTGACGCTGGCGGGCTTTTACACCGTCCTCCGGGCCCGCAGCGAGGAAGAGCACTGGCCCCAGTTGATGACCGCCTTTGACAACCACTGTGCTAAATGCCACTCCTCCTGCGGTCAGTGCCACGTGAGTCGGCCCACGTTCAACGAAGGTGGCCTGCTGGCGAAGCACGAATTCAAGAAAGTACCTCCGATGAATCTGACCTGTACCGGCTGTCATGGTACCCGGGTGAACGATGAATACAAAGGGAAGAACCAGACGGCCGACGGCCAGAAGGTCCCCGCCGATGTCCACTTTAACCCCGGCGGGATGGCCTGCTTCGCCTGCCACACCGGAGACCAGATGCACGGGGTGCTGGGGGTCTTCAACCACCGCTACGACGGTCCACCGGACCCGTCCTGTACCCAGGCGGGGTGTCACGAGAACATCGGCGGCCCGAACGACAAGATAGATTACCATACCCCACCGCATATGGAAAAAGTGCAGTGCCAGGTCTGCCACGCGGTGCCCTACAAGCACTGCTATAACTGCCACGTGCAACTCTCCGAGAAGGGCGTCCCCTACTTTAAAGCGGATCCATCGGAGATATATTTCATCATCGGGAAGAACCCCATCCAGAGTCCGGAGCGGCCGTGGGAGTACGTGGTATTGCGGCACGTGCCGATAGCGCGGGATACCTTCTCGTTCTATGGCGAGAATCTCCTGCCCAACTATGATGCCCGTGAGACCTGGACGTATGCGACGCCGCACACCATCCAGCGGCGCACCCCGCAGACGGAGTCCTGCGACGCCTGCCATGGCAACGCCGCGCTCTTCCTGACCGAGGACTTCGTCCGCCGGAAGGCGCCGGACGAGGTGGAGGCGAACCGGAACGTGATCGTGACGAAGATACCGTAAGGGGGAAGGGGGCAGGCCGCGCGACCTGCCCCCCGACTTTTCGGGCCGTTGTCGGTGCCCTGCGGCAACGCACCGGGCTTTTCAAAGTTCTAACGCGCTGAAGCACCATCAACACTTTGTACTATTGACGAGCTTGCGGTGTTGAGGTATAATTTTCAAAGTTCTAACGCGCTGAAGCACCATCAACACCTGATACGACAAGGGGAGGCCGCTTTTGCCCTCACCTCCCTTTATCTCCCCCCATCGCTGCGCTTGGGGAAGGGGAAAGGGTTTTGCGGCGGCCTTCGGCCGCCGCAAAACCCCGGAGGTAAGCGCGCCGAAAAAGCGGAAGTGGGCATCCCCGCCATAGGGGTAGTAGTTACGTTGGAACATTGAAAAGCCCTGGCTGACGCAAGGCGCGGTAGGTCTGCGGGAAATCGTGGCGGCGCGCTAACGAGTGTAAGAACCCCCAGATGTAGGACAACCTTTCCAGGCTGTCCCCAAATATGGCGGGCTGAAAGCCCGCCCTACGCCTTACCACGATTCAATGCAGTGCTACTCTCCGTGTGATACATTTTGCAATACCTTGCGCGGAAAGGAGGTGCTGATGGTTTAGAAAATGACCAATCCCTCAGCGATCCCCAAATATCTTTCCGGAGGTGCACTGATGGATACAGACCGCTCTCTGACCATTGCCGAGGAACTGGCCCTGCGGGGCATCACCCGCCGCGAATTCCTGAAATTCTGCACCATTATGGCAGGTATCCTCGCCCTCCCGGTAGACCGGGCGGAAAAAATCGCCCGCGCGCTGGAGAACGTCCGGCGGCCTCCGGTGGTCTGGCTGGAGTTCCAGGATTGTGCCGGATGCACGGAATCCCTCCTGCGGGCCAACCGCCCCTCCGTCGCCGAACTGGTGCTGGACATCATCTCCCTCAACTACCACGAGACTGTTATGGCCCCCGCCGGTCATGCAGCCGAGAAGTCGCTCCAGGATACTATCAAAGAAGGTGGCTACCTCACCATTGTGGAAGGCTCCGTTCCTACCGCCGATGACGGCGTGTACTGTTGCATCGCCGGACGCTCCGCGCTGGAGATCCTCCAGGAGGTGGCGGCGAACACGGCCGCGATCATCACCGTGGGGGCCTGCGCCTTCTACGGCGGCTGGCCGGCGACGCCCCCCAATCCCACCGGCGCCAAAGGGGTGCAGGACATCATCTCCGGCGTCCCCATCGTCAATCTCCCCGGCTGTCCGATGAACGTGGATAACCTGACCGCTACGGTGGTCCACTATCTGACCTTCAAAGAACTCCCCGCGCTGGACGACCTGGGTCGTCCCCTCTTCGCCTATGGCCGCCGTATTCACGATAACTGTGAGCGGCGGGGCCACTTTGACGCCGGGGAGTTCGTGGAGGCCTGGGGGGACGAAGGCCACCGCAAGGGCTGGTGTCTTTACAAGATGGGCTGCAAGGGGCCCGTGGCCTTCCAGAACTGTCCCTCCATCCGCTGGAACGAGGGGACCAGTTGGCCGGTGGGCGCCGGCCACGGCTGCATCGCCTGCGCGGCTCCGAACTTCTGGGAGATGCCCGCCTATGAGCCCGTCCCCATCCATGCTCTGACACCGCCCGCCGCCTATCCGGAAGTGGAGCCGGCGGCCGGGATGTCGCCGATCACGGCGGGAGTCATCGGCGCGGCTGTCGGTGTGGCAGCCGGGGTGGCAGGTGCTGTGGCGGTGAGCCGGATCGCCAAGAAGGAGGAGTGAGATGGCACAGAAAATCGTCATTGACCCCATTACCCGTATAGAGGGCCATCTGCGTATTGAAGCCCGGATTGAGGACGGCCGCGTCGCCGAGGCCTGGGCTTCCAGCACGATGTTCCGGGGGCTGGAGATCATCATGAAAGGGCGGGACCCCCGGGAAGCGTGGCTGATGGCCCAGCGCATATGAGGGGTTTGAACAACGGTGCATGCCGTCGCTTCCGTGCGAAGCGTAGAAAATGCCCTCGGAATTCGGATTCCCGATAACGCCCGCATTATCCGTAACCTCATCACCGGCATCCAGTGCGTCCAGGACCACGTTATCCACTTTTATCATCTGCACGCACTGGACTGGGTGGACATCACCGGTGCCCTCAAGGCAGACCCCGTAGAGACCGCTAAACTGGCCCAGTCTATCTCCGACTGGCCCAACTCCTCCCCCGATTACTTCCGCTCCATCAAGGAAAAACTGGACGCCTTCGTCCGCAGCGGCCAACTGGGGATTTTCGCCAACGGCTACTGGGGCCATCCGGCGTACCGGCTCCCGCCCGAGGCCAACCTGATGGCGGTGGCCCACTACCTGGAGGCCCTGGACTGGCAGCGGGATGTCATTCGGGCCCATGCCATCCTGGGCGGCAAGAACCCTCACCCGCAGACCTACCTGGTGGGGGGAATGGCTATTCCGGTGGACCCCGATAGCGAGGTCGCCCTCAACGCCGATAAACTGGCCCTCCTGAAGCGGCTCTTCACGAAGGCCCTGACCTTCGTCCAGGAGGTCTATATTCCCGACCTTCTCGCCGTCGCCTCCTTCTACAAGGATGAATGGGCCGGCATCGGCGAAGGGCTGGGCAACTTCCTGGCCTACGGCGAGTACCCCGATCGGGCGGGCAATCTCTTTCTGCCTTCCGGCGTCATCCTCGGCCGGGACCTGGGTACGGTCCATCCCCTGGACCACCAGAAAGTGGCCGAATACGTGGCCCACTCCTGGTTCCAGTACGCCGAAGGTGACGGGGTCTCCAAGCATCCCTGGGACGGGGAGACTTCCCCCAACTACACCGGCCCCCAACCACCCTACGAGTACCTGAATACCGACGGCAAGTACTCCTGGATCAAGGCGCCCCGCTACGACGACAAGCCGATGGAAGTGGGGCCGCTGGCCCGGATGCTGGTGGCCTATGCCTCCGGCCACAAGCGGGTGAGGGAACGGGTGGATGCCGTTCTGAAGAGCCTGGGAGCCGGACCGGAAGCCCTCTTCTCCACCCTGGGACGGACGGCGGCGCGTGGGATTGAGACCCTGGTCGTGGCCGAACAGTTGAACCGGTGGGTGGATGAACTGGCGGAGAATATGGCCAACGGGGACCTTGCGGTCCACAACGGAGAGAAGTGGGACCCGGCGACCTGGCCGAAGGAGGCGCAGGGATGGGGGCCGCACGAGGCCCCGCGCGGCGCCCTGGCCCACTGGGTCCGCATTGTGGACGGCAAGATTGCCAACTATCAGGCCGTGGTCCCCTCCACCTGGAATGCGTCGCCCCGGGATGCCAAAGGGCGGCCCGGCGCCTACGAGGCGGCCCTGGTGGGCACCCCCGTGGCCGACCCCGAGCGGCCGATAGAGATTCTCCGTACGGTGCACTCCTTTGACCCGTGCATGGCCTGCGCCGTCCACGTCACAGACGCGCACGGCCGGGAGGTGACCCGCATCCGCCTGAACGACTGGACCTGCCCGTGAAAACGCTGGTCCTGGGAGTGGGGAACATCCTCCTGAGCGACGAGGGGGTAGGCGTCCACGTCGCCCGCCTCCTGGGGGAGCGGTACGACTTCCCGCCGGAGGTGGAGATTCTGGACGGTGGGACGCTGGGGCTGGACCTCCTGCCCTATGTGGAGGCGGCAGAGCGGCTCCTGATCGTGGACGCCGTCCAGATGGATGCCCCGCCGGGGCAGGTCGCCCGGCTGGAGGGGGAAGAAGTTCCGGCCGTGCTGAGCCTGAAGTACTCCCCCCACCAGGTCGGGCTGAGCGACCTGCTGGCGGCGGCCCGCCTTCTGGGACGGTCCCCCGCAGAGGTGGTCCTCTGGGGAATCCAGCCGGCCTCGCTGGAAGTGGGGCTGGAGTTATCCCCGGCCGTCGCCGCTCAGGTGGAGACCCTCCTCCAGAACGTCCTGGCGGAACTGCAGCGGTGGGGGGTCCGTCCCCTGGAAAAGCCGTCCGGGGGCGACTCCCACCAGGAGGGGGAACGATGAACGGTGAGAAATCTCCTGAAACCACGATGAATCGTCGGGAATTTCTGGGCCTCTCCGTGCTGGGGCTGGGCATCTCCTTGGCCGGCGCCCGTCCTGTGGCGGCGGCCCGTTCTCCCGCTCCCGAGGAGGTGGCCATCCTTTACGACCCGGTCAAGTGTGTCGGTTGCCGGGCTTGCCAGATGGCCTGCAAGCGATGGAACAAACTCCCCAACGAGAGTACCGACCCCTTGGGTATCTACGAGTCCCCCCGGGGCCTCTCCGCCATCACCTGGAACATCATCAAACTCCGCCGGGCAGAAGCCGGCTGGCACTTCTTCTTCTACCAGTGCATGCACTGCACCGACGCGGCCTGTGTGACGGTCTGCCCGACGGGCGCCCTTTCCCATGACCCGATGGGTTTCGTCTCCCTGGACCGGAATAAGTGCAACGGCTGCGGCTACTGCACCCAGTTCTGCCCTTACGGCGTCCCTCATCTGCAGGTTGCCAATCCCCTGACCGGCGAGGCCAGGTCGGCCAAGTGCACCTTCTGCCAGGACCGGATATGGAGCGGCATCGGGGGGCCGGCATGCGTTGAGGCCTGCCCGGTGGGCGCGCTGACCTGGGGGAAGCGGGGGGAACTGCTGGAGAAAGCCCGCGCTCGCGTGGCGGAGCTGCAGGCGAAGGGGATGAACGCCCGTATCTACGGCGAGACCGAGGCGGGGGGGTTGCACCGGCTGAGCATCCTGCTGGATGAGCCGGAACAGTACGGTCTGCCCTCGGTTCCGAAGACCCCGGGTCTGGCCCGGGCCTGGCAGAAGGTCATCCAGCCCCTGGGCACCGGTGTTTTCGGCGCCATCCTGCTGGGCATCCTGGGTGCCTTCCTGTTCGTCCGCCGCAAGATTCGCATGGAGGAAGTGAGATGACCGTCCAGATTAAGGGCAGACCCGAAACGGTTACCATCCAGTGGATTCCCAAGTACACTTTTGTAGAACGACTGGGCCACTGGCTCCATACCGCCACCTTCGTCCCCCTGGCCATCACCGGGATGATCCTCTACTTCCCCTTCCTGCAGCCGCTGGCGCAGGGGGAGGCAGGCATCTTCTTCCGGCTGGTCCA
>DAOTWL010000128.1:0-3525 GCA_034435875.1 Anaerolineae bacterium | reverse complement strand
GCGGGCGCTGGAGGCGGCGGCCTCCCTCCTCCCCCTGACCCCCTCCCCTCTCCTGACCGAAGGTCAGGAGAGGGGAGGGGGTAGCGGCGAAGCCGCTGGGGGTGGGGTGAGGACCCTCACCCCTACCCCCCTGGCCCCCTCCCCCTCTCCCCCAAAGTGGGAGAGGGGGAGGGGGCAGCCGCCTTCGGCGGCGGGGGAGGAGGTGAGGGACCTCATCGCCCGCGCCCTGGTGGACGACCCCCCCGCGTCGCTCTCCGAGGGCGGCGTCATCCGCCCCGGATTCTCCGCGGAACTGGACGGCCTCCTCCGCTCCGTCCGCGAGGCCCGGGAGTGGCTGGCTTCCCTGGAACGACGGGAGCAGGAGCGGACCGGCATCAAAAACCTGAAGGTCGGCTACAACAAGGTCTTCGGCTACTACATTGAGGTCACCAAAGCCAACCTCCCCGCTGTCCCGCCCGACTATATCCGTAAGCAGACGCTGGTCAATGCGGAGCGGTTCATCACCCCTGAACTGAAGGAGATGGAAACCATCATCCTGAACGCCGAGGAACGGCAAGTAGAGGTGGAGACCCGCATCTTCCGGGAGGTCTGTGCCCGTATCGCCGCGCGTGCCCCGGCGCTCCTGGAGATGGCGCGGGCGGTGGCCCGGTTGGACGTGGCCGCCGCGCTGGCGGAGGTCGCCGTCCGCAACCGCTACGTCCGCCCCGAACTGACCGACGAGAACGCCCTGGAGATTGTCGGCGGGCGCCACCCCATTGTGGAGCAGACCCTCTCCGAACCCTTCGTCCCCAACGACCTCCGCCTGGACGAGGAGACCCGCATCCTCATCATCACCGGCCCGAATATGGCCGGGAAATGCCTGGAAGCCGACACTTTCATCTTTACCCAAAAGGGCATGGTGCCCATAGGCTCTTTAAGGCCGGAATGTACGGCCCACCATACCTTTTCTCCATTTCAGATCAGGGTTGCTGGCCCGACTGGAAACTGCTTGACCTCTCATTTTTATGACGGCGGCACCGCTTCGGCCCTGCGAGTCCGAACTCGGATGGGGTTTGAACTGGCGGGCACGCCGGATCACTACTTATGGGCTCGACGCCCTGATGGATCGGAGGGATGGGTCCGATTGGAAGACTTGACTCCCGAGGACTATGTCGCGTTAAAACCTGGAACGAACTTGTGGGGGGAGGCCGTCGCGCTGAGTGTCCCACCGATGCATGTTCGCAGCGCGATTCGGTACCGCTGTCCTGACCACATCTCTCCCGATCTCGCCTATTTCATAGGGTTGCTGATCGGGGATGGCTCTTTAAGCCATCCCATGCGGGTCTCTATCACCACCGCCGACGCATTCGTTGGGGAGGAATTCTGCCGGATCGCAAGGGAAATCTTCGGATATGAGCCGGTTGTGGTGAGCAAGAAAGGGAGCGCCGCGCTGGACTACGTAATAGCCAGTGCGGACATTCGGCTGTACCTCCAGCAACTGGGACTGGGTTTGATCCGCTCATATGAAAAAGAAGTCCCCTCGGTGATTCTCCGGGCGCCCAGAGAGATGGTGGTTGCATTCCTTCAGGGACTCTTTGATACAGATGGGTATGCTGACCGGCGGTATGGCAATATTGAACTCTCTACCGCGTCTCCTCGCCTGGCACAGGAGATCCAACTTCTGCTGCTGAATCTGGGAATCGTCAGTTCCCTTCACCTCAAAAAGACCCGGCGCCGCCCGGCATATCGGCTGAGCATTCGGGGGGAGGACGCCATCCGATTCTACGAGCGGGTGGGATTCCGACTCCCCCGGAAACAGGAGCGTCGTGCTCTCTGTTCTGCTCTCCGAATGCCCAATGGGGGAGGTATACCTTATCTGGAGCAGACGCTCAAGACCGTTCAAAAGCGGATTGCCGGTACCGAGGGGAAACCACAGGCCCTGAAAAAGGCCAAAAGAATCCGATCCATTTTCTACACGTACGTTCCAAATCAGCGAAACGTCTCCTATCAGAAACTGGCTGAGTTGGTAGCGTACTGCCGTCAGAACGGTGTTCCCTGTCCTGAACTGGAGTCGTTGCTGGCGCGTCGCTACTTCTATGACCGGGTGGTCGCTGTGGAACCTGCGGGAGAGCAACCGGTCTGCGATCTCAGCGTGCCGGAAGGTCATGCCTATATCGCCGCCGGCTTTGTCAGCCACAATTCGGTCTACCTGCGTCAGAATGCCTTGATCGTCCTGATGGCCCAGATGGGGAGTTTCGTCCCGGCGGAGCGGGCGCGCATCGGCATCGTGGACCGCATCTTCACCCGCATCGGCGCGCAGGACGAAGTGGCCTCGGGCCAGTCCACCTTCATGGTGGAAATGGTGGAGACGGCAAATATCCTCAACAACGCTACCCCCCGGAGTTTGCTCATCCTGGACGAGATCGGACGGGGCACCAGCACCTACGACGGCATCTCCATCGCCTGGGCGGTGGTGGAGTACCTGCATAACCACCCCCAGCGGCGGGCCCGGACCCTCTTCGCCACCCACTACCACGAACTGATAGAACTGGCGGACCGGCTCCCCGGCGTGCGGAACGTCAACCTGGCGGTGGCGGAAGAGGGCGGGCAGGTGGTCTTCCTGCACCAGGTCGTCCCCGGCGGCGCGGACCGCTCCTACGGCATCCACGTGGCCCAGTTGGCGGGCGTCCCCCGACCGGTCATCCAGCGGGCGCAGGAACTGCTGGGGGGACTGGAGAGCGGCAAGTTCCGCCCCGGCACCCCGGCCCCGCGCCCGTATCAGCCCGTCCTCTTCGCCGACGAGCATCCGGTGGTGGAAGAATTGCGCAAACTGGACATCTCCCAGATGACCCCGCTGGAGGCCATCAACAAACTTTATGAGTTGCAGCAGAAGGTCGGGAAAGATACCGGACCGAAACGTCGGGGGCGCTGAAATTCGCCCCAAAGATTACAAGGGACACGCAAGGGTCACGAAGGCACAGGAGTACGGACTGCGGAATACGGCATACGGAGTACGGTCTATGCTGGCTTCCCACCTCTTCGGTCGTACCCTCCGGGAACCCCCCGCCGATGCAGTAACCCCTGGACTGGGATTGGTCATCCGGGCGGCGTTTCTGAGCCCCGTGGAGCCGGGGCGGTACGCCTGGCTGCCCCTGGGCGCGCGCGTCCTGGAAAAGGCCCGGGCGCGCCTTTCGGCCGCGCTGGAAGGGCTGGGCGGGCAGGCGATGGGCCTCCCCGTCTCCATACCCGAGGAGCGGGCGCTGCGGATTCTTCTCCCCCGCCACGTGGCCTCCCACCGGGACCTCCCGCGCCTCCTCTACGGCTTCCGCCGCCAGACGACGGACCCGCCCTGGGGCCTCTGGCGCTGGCGGGAGCGGGAGATGCTCTGGGCCGCCGTCCTCCACACCGACCCCGACGCCTGCACCGCCCTCTGCCGGGAGGTTGTGGAGGCCGTTGGGGAGGCGTTCGCCCGGACCGGCCTGGACCCACTCTCGGCAGAGACGCTGGACGGCGCGGCGCTCCTCTTCCCGCACCCCTCCGGCGAGA
>DAOTWL010000127.1:0-2030 GCA_034435875.1 Anaerolineae bacterium | reverse complement strand
GGACGAAGGTAAGCCGGCCCTCAAACCCCAGAACTTCCTGCGCCCGGTAGTAGGTCGGTGCGCAGACCTCCAGTAGATTTTGATGAGCCTCCCGCATCGCCGGAAGCCGCTCCGCCAGGAACGGGAACACCCGCTCCCGCGCTACCTGTCGCCAATCCAATCCTTGAGACGCGTAGTCCTCCTGCTGCCGAGGCAGAAGTTCGGGCCACCGGGTCATGTACTCCACCACCCAGCCCTCTATCTGCTTCTCCAGGGACTGCCCCCGCACCTGCCCCCACCACTCCAAAAACGCCGGGAAGGTATCCACCAACGCACCTTGCATCCTGCTTCCTGCTTCCTCTCACACCACCACATCCGCCATCACCAGCACCTGGATCGGCTCCCAGTTGTGGATGCGGCTGGCCTTGTTGGGACAGGCCACCACGCAGGCCCCGCAGGTCTGGCAGAGTGCGGGGTTCACTGTCGCGACCCGGCGCACCGGATGGATTTCCCGCGCGCCGTACGGACAGACCGCCACACACGCGCCACAGGCCGAACAGAGTTCCTCTATCACGTAGGCGACGGTCGGCTCCTGGACCATCGCGTCCTGGGCGAAGAGTTGAATGACCTTCGCCGCCGCCGCGGCCGCCTGGGCCACCGTCTCCGGGATGTCCTTGGGCCCCTGGCCCGCGCCGGCCAGGAAGACCCCCGCCGTCAGGCTCTCCACCGGCCGCAACTTGGGATGCGCCTCGCTGTAGAAGCCGTACCGGTCGGCCTGGATGTGAAGCGTCTGGGCCAGGGAGATGGCGTCCCGGCTGGGGAGCATCGCCGTCGCCAGCACCACCAGGTCCGCCTCCACCTCCACCGGCCGGCCCACCAGCGTGTCCGCACCCCAGACCACCACCTTCTCGCCCCGGGGGAAGATTTTGCTCACCTTGCCCCGGAGATAGAGGACGGCGTACTCCTCCATCGCCCGCTGGACAAACTCGTCGTACCCCTTCCCGCCGGAGCGGATGTCAATGTAGAAGACGTAGGCCTGCCCGTCCGGCACCCGTTCTTTGAACATCATCGCCTGCTTGGCGACGTACATACAGCAGACTTTGGAGCAGTAGGAGACGCCGTGCTCGGGGTCGCGGGAGCCGGCGCACTGGACGAAGACCACCTCCCGGGGCACCCGCCCGTCCGACGGGCGCCGCAGCCCCCTCCGCAGCATCTCCTCAAAGGTCAGGCCGTCCACCACGTCGGGAATCCGCCCGCCGCCGTACTCCGGCAACCGCTCCAGCGGGTACGGGTCCCAGCCGGTGGCGACGACGACGGCCCCTATCTCCTCTTTCCGAACGCCATCGGGCGTCTCCACCGTCACGGCGAAGTTGCCGACGTAGCCCTCCAGTTTCGCCACCCGCGCGTTCAGGATGACCTCCATGTTGGGGTGGTCCAGGACCTGGCGGATTTTCTCCTCCAGCAGGCCGGGTGCGGCCTCAAAGTTCAGGTACGTGCCGGAGAGACGGGCCATCTTCCCGCCCAGCCGGTCCTCCCGCTCCACCAGCACCACCGGATAGCCCGCGTCGGCGATATTCAGAGCGGCCTCCATCCCGGCGACGCCGCCGCCGACCACCAGGGCCCGCCGGGTAATGGGCAGCCGCAGCGGGACCAGTTCCTCGTCCCGCTTCACCTTCTCCACCATCGCCCGGACAATCTCCACGGCCTTGGCCGTCGCCTTCTCCCGCTCGTGCTGGTGGACCCAGGAGCATTGCTCGCGAATGTTGGCGATTTCGCAGCGGTACGGGTTCAGCCCGGCCGCGGCGACGGCCTGCCGGAAAGTCCGCTCGTGCATCGCCGGCGAACATGCCGCGACGATGACGCCGTCCAGGTTGTGCTCGGCGATAGCGCGCTGGATGAGGCTCTGGCCCGGGTCGGAGCACATATACTTGTAGTGGGTAGCGAAGGCAACGCCGGGCATCCGGCCCGCCTCCTCGGCGACCCGCTCCACATCCACCGTCGCGGCGATGTTGATCCCACAGTGACAGATGAAGACGCCGATGCGGGTCATT
>DAOTWL010000126.1:0-2480 GCA_034435875.1 Anaerolineae bacterium | reverse complement strand
GGCGCTGACTGAAGTCGGCCTCCCTGGGCCTCCGGCCAGGGGACGGCCTGCGCCGTCCCGATGTGGTTGCCCCCTTGGTCGGCGCCGACTGAAGTCGGCCTCCCCGGGCCTCCGGCCAGGGGACGGCCTGCGCCGTCCTGATGCGGTTGCCCCCTCGGTCGGCGCTGACTGAAGTCGGCCTCCCTGGGCCTCCGGCCAGGGGACGGCCTGCGCCGTCCCGATGTGGTTGCCCCCTCGGTCGGCGCGACTGAAGTCGGCCTCCCCGGGCCTCCGGCCAGGGGACGGTCTGCGCCGTCCCGATGTGGTTGCCCCCTCGGTCGGCGCCGACTGAAGTCAGCCTCCCTGGGCCTCCGGCCAGGGGACGGCCTGCGCCGTCCTGATGTGGTTGCCCCCTCGGTCGGCGCCGATTGAAGTCAGCCTCCCTGGGCCTCCGGCCAGGGGACGGCCTGCGCCGTCCCGATGTGGTTGCCCCCTCCAGAAGCGTCAACGAAGGTTGACGCTGGGCGCGAAAGCGCCCAGGGAGGCCGATTTCCAATCGGCGCGTAGGGGCAGGCCCGGCCCCTATCGCAGCACCGTCTCCGTCCAGGCCTGAATCCACTTCTCCCGATTCGCCGCGATGAGTGCCGGGTCCAGTCGGGCGGGCTGTTCGGGAATCTGGGCGTACCGGACAAACGCGTCCGGCAGTTTCGCCTTCGGGTTGACCGGGAAGACGAACATCTGCAGCGGCATGTCCTCCTGGAAGCGGACACTGAGCAGAAAGTCCACGAACTTACGGGCCAGGTCGCGGTGCTTGGTCCCCTTCAGGACGCCGACGAACTCAATCTGTCGGAAGCACATCCCCGGCCCGACCAGGGAGGCAGTGGGGGCGTCCTCCAGCGGCTGTTCGGCGAAGATAACCTCGGCGGGCGGGCTGGAGCCGTAGGAGACGACCATGGGCTGGGGCCCTTTGCCGGAGGAGCCGCTGAAGTTGGTGTAGTAGGCCGTCTCCCAGTCGTTCACGACCACCACGCCGTTCTCCCGCAGGGCGCGCCAGAACTCCAGGTAGCCCGGGTCGCCGAAACGGGCGATGGTCGCCAGCAGGAAGGCCAGCCCGGGCGAGGAGGTCGCGGGGTTCTCCACCACCAGCAGACCCCTGTACTCCGGACGGGTCAGGTCGTCCAGGGTCTGGGGGATGGGCAGGTTGTGCCGGGCGAAATAGGCCTTGTCGTAGTTGATGCAGACGTCCCCATAATCCACCGGCAGAGCCCGGTACTCCGGGTCCAGTTGGAACTCCTGAGGGATGTCCTTCAGGAGGGGCGACCGGTAGGGCTCAAAGATGTCCGCCTCCAGGGCGCGGGAGAGGAAGGTGTTGTCCACGCCGTAGAAGACGTCGGCCAGGGGCGCGTCTCTGGAGAGGATGGCCTTGTTCAGCGCCATACCCGTGTCGCCGGAAGCCAGGAAGGTCACTTTGACGTTGTTCTCCTCCTCAAAGGTGCGGATGACCTTCTCGCTGGCGGCGAAGGAGTCGTGGGTCATCACCGTCAGCGTGGCCGGCTGGCGCGGCCCGCAGGCTGCCAGCATCAGCAGGCCGAGAAGCAGGGGGATGAGCATCCTCTTCATTGGTACACCTCCTTCACGTTTCACTTTTCACGTTTCACTTTTCACGTATTCCGTACTCCGTCTATGAACGACCAGCAACAGCCCTGAACGGATGCGGACGTGGGCCTGGGGGCCTGTCAGTTCGTTGCTGATGCCGCGCGTCCGGTCCGGGTAGAGGGTTTCGTCCCGGAGGGGCCAGCGCAGACCCTCGGTGGTGATTCCCTCTACGGGGACACCCCAGGGGATGAGGGAGACCGTCTCGCCGGGCCGGCCCTCTACGGTGGCCTCGGAGCGGGCCAGCAGGACCTCCTCCACGCCGTCGTCCAGCCGGACGTCTATCCCGGCCAGCCAGGGGGCGGCGAGGAGCGCCACGTTGGCCAGCGTCTGATCCAGCCGCAGGCCCACCGCGCCGACGATTCGGATGGCCTGGGGGCGGTATTCCAGCGCGTGGCGGAGGGCCAGTTCCAGGTCGGTCTCGTCTTTCTCGCGGGGATAGGGACGGATGACCGTTCCCTGCCGCTGGAGTGTTTCCAGGAGCAGAGGGGGGAGGGAGTCCAGGTCCCCGACCACTGCGTGGGGATGGAACCCCAGGGCCAGGAGATACCGGATGCCGCCGTCGGCCGCGATGAGAATGTCATCGGGGCGGACCAGTGCCTGGGCCCGTTTCGGGTCGGGCAGGGACCCGTTGGCGAAGATGAAAACCCGTTGATTCACAGCAACCCCCTTGAAAAAGAAGCCGCCCCACCAGCGGTGGGGCGGCGCGGGGCCTGCAGGCCCGATGGCTCACTTCCCCTCCCTCCGCTGGTATGACCCAGATCAGGTTCAGAGGGTCGGCGTCGGGGGCTTTTCCGTAGCGCAGGCTGTGAGCCCAATGGCACTAACTTTTGCGGCGCGCTTGCCTC
>DAOTWL010000125.1:0-13397 GCA_034435875.1 Anaerolineae bacterium | reverse complement strand
TATTTTCTTTTTACTCCCTCTCGCCGGTTTGGGGCGGCTTCTCAATTTTCTTTTCCGCCCCTTCGCGTAACTACCTACGCCAGGGGCTAAAAGCCCAATGGTGCTAATTGCCCCCACCAGCGTCAACGAAGGTTGACGCCTGGCGCAAGAGCGCCCAGGGGAGGCCGATTCGGCGCCCGGGGCGGCAGGAGGGGCGACCAAACCCAGCCTGAAATGGATGCATATGGAGCAGAGCCTGCCCCTGCCCAATAGGGGCGACCGGAAGTGTTGCCCCATACACACCGGGCGAAGCATTCGTTGACGCGCCCCAAACGGGCAACGCCGGCCGCCCTGGTTGCGAACGAAGTGAAGCAACCTGGCCGAAGGCCCAAAGAGGCTGACTTCAGTCGGCTTCCGAGGTGGCGGCCCAACCGACACAGCCCCTTAAGTTACGCCCATGGGATTTGCCCCCCCATCCCCCCGCCCCTTCTCCCCCAGAGACAGGGGGAGAAGGGAGTTTGAGGGCGAGTCCCAGTTGATTGCCCAAATCATGTTTCCAGTTGCAACAGCATCGGGCGAAACTCGCCCTGTGGGGCCAGTGGGAGAGTAGGTCAGGGGGGCGAGGGCATAAAAAGCCCAATCCGGCCTCAACCTGGTGCATATAGGCGGCCCTTGCGGTTGCCCACCCCTGCAATTGCACTGGCGCTCCGGCCAGGCCGTGCTACAATATCTGTATGCCGGACTACCTGACCCTCTCATTGCAGGCATACTGGTTTGCCCCGCCCGTCGCCCTCTGGCGGGCCGTGGAACTGCGGACGGCGGCGCAGGAATCGTACCCTCGCCCCCTGCTGGACCTGGGCTGCGGCGATGGCCTTATCGCCGGCATCCTCTTCGGGCCCGGCGGCGTGGACGCGGGCATAGACCCCTGGGCAGACCAGGTCCGAAAGGCCGCCCGCTCCGGCGTCTACCGCTGGGTCCAGCGGGCCGACGGCCACCGCCTCCCCTATCGGGACGGCGCCTTCGCCACGGTCTTCAGTAACTCCGTCCTGGAGCACATCCCCGACGGGGCCCCGGTGGTCGCCGAGGCGGGGCGGGTTCTGCGGCCCGGCGGCCGATTCATCTTTACCGTCCCCTCCGACACCTTCCACCAACTCCTCTTCTTCTACCAGTCCCGCCGCGCAGCGGGCAAAGAGGCCGCCGCCCGTGCCTACGCTGCCGAAGTGGACGCCCGCCTGGCCCACTACCACTACCATTCCCCCTCCCAGTGGGCCGACCTCCTGGCCCGGGGCGGGATGACGGTGGAGAACACCCGCTACTACATCCCTCAGCCTGTGGAGCACGTCTGGGACCTGATGAACGAGCGCTTCGGCATCGGACGGCGCTCCTTCTGGGGACTGCTGGTCTCCCCCCGCCTGCGGGGCCTGCCCCACCAGCGATGGCTGGCCCGGTGGGTGGTCCGCCACTTCTCCCGCGCCTGGCGGGACCTTTACGAAATGGACGTCCCCGAAGGCGAGAAGGGGGGCGGCCTGCTGGTGGTGGCCCGGAGGGAGAGATGAGGGAAATCCGCACTGACCTCCCGGCGCAGGCGTGGGACGACTTCGTCGCCGCTCACCCCTGCGCCCACATCCTCCAGACGGCGGAGTGGGGCGAGTTAAAAGCGACATTTGGCTGGGCTCCCCAGCGGGTAGTTGTTTTGGAGGACGGTGCCCCTCGGGCCGGCGCGCTCGTCCTCTACCGGCCGCTGCCGCTGGGGTTCGGGGCGCTGGCCTACGGGCCGCGTGGCCCGCTGGTGGACTGGGAGCGGCCGGAGGAGGTGGCGGAACTGCTGGACGGACTGACCGAGGCCGCCCGGGCCCGCCGGGCCATTGCCCTCATCGTGGAGCCCGACCTCCCTGACGAACCCCGCTGGCGGGAACGCCTCACCGCGCTGGGGCTCCGACCGTCGCCCCTGGGGAGCATCCAGCCCCGGCGGACGCTGGTGGTGGACATCGGCCGGGACGAGGCGGACATCCTGGCGGCGATGAAGCCGAAAACCCGCTACAACATCCGGCTGGCCGAGCGGAAGGGGGTCACCGTCTGGGAGGGGACGGAGTCTGACCTCCCGGCCTTCCACCGCCTGATGGCGGAGACGGCGGCGCGGGACCGCTTCGGCGTCCACGCGCCGGCCTACTACGAACGGGCCTACCACCTCTTCGTCCCTCGGGACCGGGCGCGGTTGCTGATGGCGGGAGTGGAGGGGGAGCCGGTGGCCGCGCTGATGGTCTTCGCCCTGGGGCGGCGCGCCTGGTACTTCTACGGCGCCTCGTCTGATGCCCATCGGGAAAAGATGCCCACGTACCGGCTCCAGTGGGAGGCGATGCGCTGGGCCCGCTCCCGGGGCTGCACCGAATACGACCTCTGGGGGGTGCCGGACGAGGACGAGGAGCACCTGGAGGCGGAATTCACCCGCCGCCAGGACGGCCTGTGGGGTGTCTATCGCTTCAAGCGGGGCTTTGGAGGCCGGCTGGTCCGCATGGTGGGCGCGTGGGAACGGCCGCTGCGCCCGGCCCTCTACCGGCTCTACGCCGCCCTCGCCGCGCGCCGGCGGGCTACTGAGGATTCGTCGGAAAATTCTACCCAAAATTTCAGGTATTTGTCTTCCCTCCCAGTTCAGTTATAATGAGATTCGCCGTACCTACCTACCTCAAGGGCTGGGATGCCCGCTTCGCCCGCCGCTAAAGCGGCAGGCTCAGATACCAAAGCCCTGACGGGCTATCCGGAAGCCCCCGAAGGGGGCTTCGCATCTGCGCCAGGGGCTTTTAGCCCCTGGCGCAGGTAGTTACGGTTCACCGTCCTGAAGTCCGCGTCCATCTCTATCCGATTTCCCCCTCCGGGAGGTTGATATGCGAGGCGTTCGCTGTCAGCGATGCGGCCACATGTTTTCCCTCTCCGTAGAGCAAGTAGTGGCGGCGCTGGACCAACTGGCCGAAACCGGGGGGAGCCACTACGGCGTGGAGTGCCCTCGCTGCCGCCATTTGGTGAAGGTCCCCCGGGGCGACCTGGAGCGGATGCGCCCGCGCCCGGCGGAACCCGGCGCGGCGGCGGGGGCGACCCCGGCGTCGCCCGCCCCCGCCGAAGTACCGGAAGCAGAACCCGGAGCCCGCAATACGGAATGACCACCGCCGTCCTTCGCCGGGTTGAACAGGGGCTGGTCCCTTTCCACCCGCTCCGCCATCTGGGGCCGGTGGCGGACCTGATGACCCAGGCATTTGCCGGAGAACTGGGGCCCTGGGCCCGTCAGACCCTGCGCCGGATGCGGCGTATCGCCCGCTGGGGCGCGCTGGGATTCCTGCTCTGGGGCATGGACCTGGATCAGGAATCGCCGGGGTTCGTCTGGATAGAGGACGGGCGGGTGGTGGGCAACATCTCCTTCCGGCGGGCCGCCAGCGCGGGCGGCTGGATGATCGGCAATGTCGCCGTCCACCCCCAGTGGCGGGGGCGCTCCATCGGCCGGGCGCTGGTGGAGGCCGCGCTGGAGGACATCGCCGCGCGGGGCGGCGCGTGGATCGGGCTGGAGGTCCGGGAGGATAATCCCGCCGCCCGCCGCCTCTACGAGGGGCTGGGCTTTGAGACCGTCGGGGCGTCACTGGAAATGGCCCGCCCGGAGGGCCAGCCCTGGCCCCCGGCCCAACCGCCGTCCCTCCCGCTGCGGCGGGCGCGCGCGGCCGAAAGCGGCGACCTCTACCATCTGGCCCGCGAGGGACTGACCCGGACCCACCAGGAAGTGCTGGAAATCCGCCCCTCTCTCTACCGGGCCGGGTGGGAGGCCCGGCTCTCTGCCTGGCTGGAGGGCCGCCGCGAGGACTGGTGGGTGCTGCGAAGAGCATCGGGGATGTCCCTCCCCGGCGCGCTGCGCCTCACCTCCTACCGCCCCGGGCACTGGCACGAGGTGGAGGTCCTGGTCCGGCCGGAGCGAAGGGGCAACCTGGGTGGCCCGCTGGTGGCGACGGCGCTGGCCCTCCTGGCCCGCCGTCCTCCCTGGGAGACAGTCACCGCTCTGCCCGGGGTGCGGATGCATCTGGAGCCGCTCTTTGCAGATGCCGGATTCCGTCCCCTCCGTCGCCTCCTCCAGATGCGGCGGATGCTGGGAACTTCCATCCCGATTCAACCAGGAAGGCACGAAGACGCAAAGGGATAGAACGAACCATGGGACGTTCGCCTGGTATCGTCTCTCTGCTGGTCCGCATCTGGCCCCTGGGCAAAGGGTTGAACCGCATGGGCCGTTGGCCCATCGTTGGCCGCTGGCTCCGGCCCTTCTTCCGTCCGGAGGACAACGAAACCGTGGTCCTGCCCGTTGGAGAAGTGGTGCAGGAGACCGGGAGTGTGGTCCTGCCCTATGTTGTGCTGGCGCCGCTGGTGACAGGGGCCAGCGCGCGCTTCATCCTGAACGAATGTCTCTGCCGACGGGCGGAGAACCGGCCCACCTGCCCGCGCGATATCGGATGTCTGTTTCTGGGGGACGGGGCGGCAGAAATCCACCCGGAACTGGGACGCCCGGTTGATCCAGACGAGGCTCTGGCGCACGTCCGGCGGGCTCTGGAGGCCGGATGGATGCCGCCAATCGTCCACTCCGCCTTTGACGCCTGGATGCTGGGCATCCCGTATCGCCGTATGCTGGCGGTTTGCTTCTGCTGCGATTGCGGTTGTTCGGTGCGCCAGACCCTTCGCAACGGCCCGCTGGTTTTCCAGGAGACAGTGCACCCTCTCCCGGGCCTGGCGGTGATTGTGGGGCCGGACTGTGTGGGCTGCGGGCGCTGCGCGGAGGTCTGCCCGGCGGACGCCATCCGGCTGGAGAACGGACGGGCGTCGGTCCTTCAGAACTGCCAGGGCTGCGGACGGTGTGCGGCCGCCTGCCCCCAGGGGACCATCACTCTTTATCTGGACCCGACGGTAGACCCGGTGGGCCGATTGACCGCATTGGTAGAACGGCGCACCGAAATCCGCTAAAGAGAATACGGAGGGAGTCCTTGCCACCTTGTATCCCTGCCTGCTTGTGAGGTAATCCATGGCCGAAGAACTGGATCGCTGGTTTCCTCGCCCGCCCGCGCCGCTCCCGCAGCGACGGCTGGGCATCGTCGTCGGCGGCAGTCTCTCCAAAGGGCTGGAAGTGAAACTGGACCCGCAGACGGTCATTGAGGGGCTGGCCGTGGGGCGGTACGTCGTCATCCATGGGCGCACCGGGCGGCGGTTCTTCTCCATCATCAACGACGTCGCGCTGGATTCCACCAACCCGCTCATAGAGAAGACGCCGCCGGACGTCTCCGACCCGTTCGTCGCCCAGGTCGTCCGGGGCACCACCGCCTTCGGGCGCATCCACGTCGCGCCGATGCTGATGCTGGAACCGGAGGCCGAGGAGCCCAGGCCCGTCAAAACGGTCCCGGAGCACTTCTCGGAGGTGTACGAGGCGTCGCCGGAAGACGTCGCGCGGGTCTTCGGACGGCAGGAACAGGCGGGATACTTCGTCATCGGTGAGCCGCTGGATATGGCGGGAGTGCCCGTCACCGTCAACCTGGAACGGTTCGTGGAGCGGTCGGCGGGCGTCTTCGGGAAGACGGGCACCGGCAAGACGTTCCTGACCCGCCTCCTGCTGGCGGGCATCATCCAGGCCCGGGTCGCCGTCACCCTGATTTTTGATATGCACAACGAGTACGGCTGGAAGAGCCAGGACGAGGCCCGACGGGAGGTCAAGGGCCTGCGGCAACTGTTTGATACCGGCGAGGTCGCCGTCTTCACGCTGGACGAGGAGTCGTCCCGCCGGCGGAGGAGCAAGACGGACGGGGCGGTCTACATCGGCTACGACCAGATTGCACCGGAGGACGTGGATGGCCTCTCCGCCCTGCTGGCCCTCACCGACGTCCAGGTCGGCGCGCTCTACTTCCTGCACCGTCGGCTGGGGGGCCGCTGGCTGGCCCGTCTGCTGGACGAGGAGGACCCGCTGGAAGAGTTGCAGGACGCGCTGGAGAAGGGGACGCTGCACGGCGGGACGCTGGGGGCCATCCAGCGCAAACTGGGCCTCTTCCGGCGGTTCGGGTTTCTGCGGATGGAGGTGCCGGAGGACCCCGTCCGCCAAATCCTGGCGTACCTGGACCGGGGGGTCAACGTGGTGCTGGAGTTCGGGCGGTACGGGAACAGTCTGGAGGCGTACATCCTGGTGGCCAACTACATCACCCGCCGCATCCACGACCACTACGTCCGCCGCAAGGAGGCCGCGCAGGGCGGTCAGGGCGAGGAGCCCCGTCCGCTGGTCATCACGGTGGAGGAGGCGCACAAGTTCCTGGACCCGGCCGTCGCCCGGCACACCATTTTCGGCACCATCGCCCGGGAGTTGCGCAAGTACAACGTGACCCTGCTGATCGTGGACCAGCGGCCCAGCGGCATAGACCCGGAGGTGATGAGCCAGATCGGGACCCGGGTGACCTGTCTGCTGGACGATGAGGCGGACATCCGGGCGGTCTTCTCCGGAGTGGCGGGGGCGGCGCCGTTGCGGGAGGTGCTGGCCCGGCTGGACACCCGTCAGCAGGCGCTGATTATGGGGCATGCGGTACCGATGCCGGTGGTGGTGCGCACCCGTTCCTACGACGCGGCATTCTACGAGTCGGTGGCGCGGCAGGGGGTACCGCCGGAAGAGACCCTGGCGCGGGGCCGGGCCCTGCTGCGGGGGGAGGGGGAGGAGTTGTAATAGCCGGAAGCCGGTAGCCGGAAGCGGGATAGCCGGTAGCCGGAAGCCGGAAGCCGATAGCCGGAATCAGGGAGTGGGGAAGAAGCAGACGCCGACGGTCCCGGGGCCGGAGTGGACGGCCAGGGCAGGGGAGAGGCTGGTCACAATGACCTCTATACACTCAAACCGCTCCAGCACCTGCTCCTGGAGTTGCTTCAGCCGGTCCAGCGCCGCCACGTGGGTAAAGGCCACCTTGATGCGGGCCCTCTTCCCCACCCGCTCCTCCATCAGTTCCACCATCCGGGCGTAGGCTTTGGAGAGGCTGCGGGCCGTCCCCAGGGCCACGATCACGCCGTCCTCCATCCCGATGAGCGGCTTGATGTTCAGAAGGGTGCCCACCAGATGCTGGGCCTGCCCGATGCGGCCGCCCATGTGCAGGTAGCGGAGGGTGTCGGCAGTCTGGATCATTGTGGCCTGACGGGCCACCTCGCGGGCCCGCTCCACCACGTCCCGCAACCCCTGCCCCGCGATGGCCGCGCGCGCGGCCTCTATCGCCGCCCAGCCGTGGGCCATAGCGACCTGCAGGGTGTCCACAACCTCCACCTGCAGCCGGGGCAGCCGCTCTTTCAGAATCTCCACTGCCGCCCGGCAGGACTGAAACGCCCCGCTCCCCTTAGAGGTCATAGTCAGGGCGACGATTTCGCGCGTCCGCTCCGCCAGCCGCTGAAGGCCGCTCAGGTAATCCCCCGGGCTGGGGTTGGACGTGGTCGGCAGGGTATCCGCCCGCTCCAGGTAGCGGGCCAGCCCGTCCGTATCTATGTCCACCCCGTCCCGCAGCGTCTCCAGGCCGCGATGGACGTAGTAGGGCACCAGTTCTATCCCCAGTTCCTCGGCCAGCGGCCGGGGAATGCTGGCGGTGGTGTCGGTCAGGATGCCCACAGTAGCCATCTTCTCCTCCGGAGCTCTCGGATGATGTCACCCTTACTGGACTCTGGCGAATCTTCCTTTTTGGAGATTTCTGCACGGTTTCAAGAATCGCCAGACTCCAGACCCTTATTAAACCCCAGAATGGGAAAAATGCAACTCTGGACGGCACTCCGCTGACGTTCGTAGTCAGCGACGCAGCGCAGCGGCGTCGCGGTGACGTTCGTAGTCAGCGACGCAGCGCAACGGCGTCGCGGTGAATCAGCGGCTCAGGGGCAGCGCACGATGTCCTGCGCCCAGAGGCAATCCGCGCAGGACGGACACCACCCCCAGCAACCGTCGTTGGCTTCGGCGATGTCGCAGGTATCCCGGAGTTGGCAATCCACGCACGAGGGGAAGTTGAACCGCCGCACCTCCGACCGGAAGCGGACATATTCATCGGAGGTCCAGATGTCGGCCAGGCTGTGCTGGTGAACGTTCCCGAAGGTGTAGCGGCTCACGTTCTTGCAGCGGCCGAAGATGTAGTAGGGGTAGGTATGGGAGAGGGCATAGCAGGGGCTCACGCCGCCATCCCACCCCACCACCAGCGCCCGACCGGCGACGAACCGGCAGCGTCGCTCGGCCCCCCAGTTCATCCGGGGCAGTTCCACAATCCCCCACAGCAGCCACCCGCCGCTCTCCAGCGCCCAGCCGGTGGGCAGGGGGAGGGGTGGCGTCTCGTCCCGCCCGTACAGTGCCTCATCGGCCATCTCCGGCGTGTGGGGCAGGACGTGGGTGATCAGGACCCGGTTCGCTTCCAGCCGTTGCGCCAATTGGGGAAGCGCAGGCAGGTCGTCAACGTTTCGCCTGAGAGCGACGAACTCCAGTTGAATGCGCGGCCGCGCCCGGCCGCGATCCTTTCGGATGCGGTTCAGGGCCTCCACGTTCGCCACCACCGCCCGCAGGTCGGCCCCCAGCCGGACATCGGCGAAGATTTCCGGGCGCGCCCCGTCCACAGAAACGCTCAGCGCGTCCAGCCCGATTTCCACCAGTGCCCGCGCCCGTTCCTCGTCCAGCAGGGTTCCGTTCGTGCTGACGGTCACCCAAACCCCCAGTTCCTTCACCGCCGCCAGATAGTCCAGAAAGCGGGGGTGGGCGAAGGGCTCCCCGTATCCGCCGAAATAGACCTCCCGCAGGTCGGGCAGTTCCCGAAGCCCCGCCAGCACCCGCTCAAAGGTGGCGTCGGTCATATCTGCCAGCGGCTCCCCCCAGACGTTGCGGACGCAGGTCCGGCAGGCCAGGTTGCAGCGGGTGGTGATTTCCAGATAGACCTTGCGGACGTCGGGCCGGAGCGGGTGAAGGACGACGAACCCATCCGTCTCCTGCAGCAGCAGTTCATCGCCGGCCTTCAGCCCATAGCGGCGCCGCAGTCCCTCCGGCAACACCACGCGCCCATCCGAATCCACCGTCACCTTTTTCACGTTTTCACTCCTCACGTTTCACTCCTCACGTTTCACTCCTCACGTTTCACGTTTCACGTTTCACGTTTTCCGATGATAGTGAATCGTCGCCCCCCGGAAGCCCAGCGCGGTCTCCAGGACGGCCTCCGTCAGCGTAGGATGGGCGTGGGTCGTCCAGGCCAGGTCGTCCGCCGTGGCGCCGGTCTGCACGGCCAGCGCCCCCTCGGCGACCAGTTCGGTGACGTGGGGGCCCATCATATGCACCCCCAGCACCCGCCCGCTGCCGGCCTCGCAGACGATGCGCACCAGCCCCTCCGTCTCCCCCAGAATCTGGGCGCGGGGGTTGGCGGAGAAGGGGAACTGGAGCACGCGGACATCGGCCCCTTGCTGGCGGGCCCCCTCCTCTGTCAACCCAACCCCCGCCACCTCCGGGGAGGTGAAGATGGCCCAGGGGACGGAACGGTAGTCCACCGCCCGCCTCTGACCGGCGATGTTCTCCGCCGCCACCCGCCCGTCCACCATCGCCTTGTGGGCCAGCATCATCCCGCCCACCGCGTCGCCGATGGCCCAGACGGTGGGGATATTTGTCCGCAGGTACTCGTCCACCGCGATCGCGCGCCGGTCCATCCGGACGCCCACTTCCTCCAGCCCCAGGTCGGCAGTGTTGGGCCAGCGGCCCGTCGCCAGCAGGACCCGGTCCCCCTCCACCGCCTCCTCGCCCTTCGGCGTGGCGAACCGGACCCGTAGCCCGCCGTCCGCTTCCTCCACGGCCTGGACCGTCGCGCCGGTGCGGATGTCCATCCCCCGCCGTCGCAGGAGGAGCGCCAGCCGTTTGGCGATGGCCTCGTCGGCCACACCGGGGAGAAGATTCGGCATCATCTCCAGGACGGTCACCCGGCTTCCCAGCGCCTGGTAGATGCAGGCGAACTCCAGCCCGATGACCCCGCCCCCGATGACGATCAGATGGGCCGGAAGGGTGGAGACGTCCAGCGCCTCCGTACTGGTCACCACGCCGGGCAGGTCCAGCCCGGGGATGGGCGGGCGGGCGGTCACCGAACCGGGGGCCAGGACGATGTGGCGGGCGGTCACCTCCAGCGTCTCCCCGGCCCCACCGGTGACGGCGAGGGCATCGGGGCGGACCAGGCGGCCCCGGCCCCGGACCACCGTCACCTTCCACTCCTTCAGCAACTGCTCCACCCCGCCGACCAGTCGGTCCACGGCCGCCCGCTGGTAGGCCATGATCCCTCCCAGGTCGGGGGTGGCCTCCGGGATACGGATGCCGTACTCGGCGGCGCGGCGGGCGCGGGCCAGCAGGTCGGTGGCGGTGACCAGCGCCTTTGTCGGGATACAGCCGACGTTGAGGCACGTCCCGCCGACGCGCGCCCCCTCCACCAGCGCGACGCGCATCCCCAACTGGGCGGCCCGGAGCGCGGCCACGTACCCTCCGGGCCCGGCCCCCAGAATTGCGACGTCGTAGGTTTCGGTCATTTCGTCCTCCCGTGTTGCGTGTTCCGGATTGCGTGTTCCGTATTCCGTCATTCCGTCATTCTGTCATTCCGTCATTCTGCCATTCCGTCATTCTGTCATTCTGTCATTCCGTCATTCCGTCATTCTGTCATTCTGTCATTTTTTCATTCCCTCTCGCATTCCATACAGCAATCGGTCTCCCGGTTGGTCCAGAAGACCAGGCCGCAGCCGGGACAGGTCACCTTGCGCAGGCTACTCTTCTTCTGGGAGCGCGGGCGCATCTCCGGCGGGAGCAGGGCAAACGGGTCACTGGCACAGGCACATTGGACAGGGGGCTTCTCGCCCTCGCGCGGTTCGGTCATTTCAGTTTACCTCTCCCAGGAAGATGGGTTCAAAAGAAGCAGTTTCCCGACAACGGGGACAGGTACACTGCAGGCCGGAGGGCTCTTCCGTTGCTGGCCCGAGAAGGTCCGCCAGCAGGTGGGCTACCCGCTGGTCCGCCAGCCGGTAGTAGACGAATAGCCCCTCCCGACGGCAGGAGATCAGGCCGGCCTCCCGCAGTACCCGTAACTGCTGGGAGACATAGGGCTGGGGGGCCCTCAGCGCGGCCTGCAGATGACAGACGCAGGCCTCGCCGCACCGCAGAACGTCCAGAATCCGCAGGCGCGCCGGATGGGCCAGAAGGGAGAACAATCGGATAATCGGCTCATAAGAGTCTTCGTCCACGGTACCCGATATATGCAATGGGTTGCATATAATATACTCACGTTTCTATTTTTGTCAAGGGGACGATTGTCACCGAAAGGGGATGACATCAGTGTGTAGGGGCGACCCTTGCGGTTGCCCAATCTGGGGGCAGGGGCAAGCCCTGCCTGGGTTCCTCACCCCACCCCCCGGCCCCCTCCCCTCTCCCGAACGGAGTTAAAGAAAATATTTTTCATTGCGGCGGCGAAGCCGCCGCAATGAAAAATATATTCTCTTTCACCCCGCTGGCGAAAAAGCCCAACTTGAGGGGAGGGGGTGGCGGCGCAGCCGCCGGGGGAGAGGCCGTAGGGGCAAGCCCTGCCCCTACAATTGCCACCGGGTGCTTTGTTCTACCCGTTTGCCGTTCCTGGCAAAGGTGATATACTTGATAAGAAGCCATTTCGGTCCGCGAAAGGAGAAGTCGCCATGGATACGACCATTGATGAAATCATCGCCCGGGAGATTCTGGATTCCCGGGGGAATCCCACGATTGAGGTGGAAGTTATGCTAGCCGACGGCTCCTGGGGGCGGGCCGCCGTCCCCTCCGGAGCCTCCACCGGCGCCCATGAGGCCCTGGAACTGCGGGACGAAGACCCTCAGCGCTACGGCGGCAAGGGTGTCCTCAAGGCCGTCCAGAACGTCAACGACCTGATTGCCGATGAACTCTTCGGCTGGGATGCCACCGACCAGTTGGGGATTGACGCGTACCTGCTGGAACTGGACGGCACGCCCAACAAGGAGCGGCTGGGCGCCAACGCCATCCTGGGCGTCTCCCTGGCGGTGGCCCATGCGGCCGCCAACGCCCTCCGCATGCCCCTCTACCGCTACATCGGCGGCGTCTACGCCCACGTCCTGCCCGTCCCGCTGATGAACATCCTCAACGGCGGCAAGCACGCGATGGACGGCCCTGACCTGCAGGAGTTCATGATCGCCCCTGTCGGCGCGCCGACGTTCGCCGAGGCGCTGCGCTGGGGCAGCGAGGTCTACCATGCCCTCAAGGCTGTCCTCAAAAAGCGGGGCTACTCCACCGGCGTCGGCGACGAGGGCGGCTTCGCCCCCAGCCTGAAGACCAACGAGGAGGCCATTGAGGTCATCCTGGAGGCCATCGGGAAGGCCGGATACCGGCCCGGGGAGCAGATTGCCCTGGCCCTGGACCCCGCCGCCAGCGAGTTCTACGAGGACGGCCGCTACGTCCTGAAGAAAGAAGGCCGCACGCTGACCGGTGCGGAGATGGTGGATTTCTACGCCGCATGGGTGGAGAAGTACCCCATCATCAGCATTGAGGACGGCCTGGCGGAGGACGACTGGGAGAGTTGGGCGCTGATGACCCGCCGCCTGGGCGACCGCATCCAGATTGTCGGCGACGACCTGCTGGTGACCAACGTGGAGCGCATCCGGCGGGCCATCCGGGAGGGCTCCTGCAACGCCCTGCTCTGCAAGGTCAACCAGATCGGCACCCTCACCGAGGCCATCGCCGCCGTTCAGTTGACCCAGCGGGCCGGGTGGGGCGTTGTTGTCTCCCACCGCTCCGGCGAGACCGAAGACGCCACCATCGCCGACCTGGCGGTGGCGCTGAACGTCGGCCAGATCAAGACCGGCGCGCCGTGCCGCTCCGAACGGGTCGCCAAATACAACCAGTTGCTGCGGATTGAGGAGGAACTGGGCGACGGGGCCCGCTACGCCGGGATGAGCGCGTTCGCCCACATCCCGCGCTGGCGCCGAGCGCGGTAACCTGTATCAGGAGGCAGACTATGGAAACCTTGACCGTTCCGGTTCCACCGGCAGTCCGGCGGGCCCTGGGCGAAGAGGTCGTTGCCGAGTTCATCCCGTGGATGGAGGATCACTTCCGCCAGATTCTCCGCCGGGAGGGGGTGCCCCGGGATGAATACCGGACCCTGCTCTCTCGCCTGGATGGGCTGGAAAAAGAGGTCGCGCTGATCCGGGAAGGAGTGGCGGCGACCCGGCAGGAGTTCCGGGAAGACCTGGCGGCCGTCCGGCAGGAGTTCCGCCAGGAACAGGTGCAGACCCGGAAGGAGTTCCGGGAGGATCTCAGCGCATTCCGCCGTGAAGTCCATGAGCAACTGGACCAGGTTCATCGGCGTATAGACGAGATGAACGCCCGGTTTGAAGCGCGCCTGGACCAGATG
>DAOTWL010000124.1:0-11733 GCA_034435875.1 Anaerolineae bacterium | reverse complement strand
GGCGGCCCTCCGGGCCGCCGCCGCCACCTATCCGACTCCCAGACCTGATGGGGAATCCACTACACCATGCCGAATTCAGATCACCCCAGGCCGCAAGATACCCATCCCACTTCCAGAGACGAAGAGTGCCACCCCGGCCTCATTGCCCTCTTCGGCTCCGGGGAGACCGCCCCGGCAGGTCGGGCGGTCCACGAGTACCTCTTCCGCCGCATCGGGACTCCCGTCCGGGTCGCCGTCCTGGAGACTCCGGCGGGGTTCCAGCCCAACGCCGCGTGGGTAGCGGGTCGCCTGGCGGAGTTCATCCAGGAACGACTCCAGAACTATCACCCTCAGGTGACGGTCATCCCGGCCCGCCGGAGGGACGGCCCCTTCAGCACCGACGACCCTCACCTCACGGCCCCTCTGCTGACCGCCAATTACATTTTCATGGGGCCGGGGAGTCCCACCTACGCCGTTCGTCACCTGGCGGGGACCCGGGCCTGGGGGCGCATCGTCGCCCGGCAGCGGCGGGGAGCGGTCCTGGCCTTCGCCAGCGCGATGGCCATCGCTGCCAGTGCCCATACCCTGCCCGTCTACGAAATCTACAAAGTCGGCGCAGACCCCCACTGGCAGCCCGGGCTGGACCTCCTGCGTCCCTACGGACTGGAACTGGCTATCGTCACCCACTGGGATAATCAGGAGGGGGGCGCCCATCTGGACACCTGCTACGGCTTCATGGGCGAGGGGCGGATGCGGGCGCTGGAGGCAATGCTACCGCCATCGGCGACGTTGCTGGGAATAGATGAGCATACGGCGGTCGTGCTGGATTTTGCCGCCGGAACGGCCCGAGTGATGGGCCGGAGCGGCGTCACCATCCGCCGGGGCGGGGAAGAGCGGCGCTTCCGTCGGGGGGAGACTTTCCCGCTGGACCTTCTGGGGGAAGTACGCCTGCCCGCCCTGGATGAGGGACTTCCGCCGGAGGTGGTGGCGGAGGTGCTGGCAGCGGAGGCGGCGGAGGAACAGGTGCCCCCCGAGGTAATGGCTCGGGTAGAGGAACGGGAGGCCGCCCGCCAGGCGCGGGATTGGGCCCGGGCCGACGCCATCCGGCAGGAACTTGCCCACATGGGCTACATCGTGGAGGATACCCCCCAGGGCTCCCGCGTGCGGCGAAAGTAAGCCTTCATCCTCCTGCCCCGGCTTTTCCCTTCCAGACCATTCTATGGTACAATGTTAGCAGGTCCTTTCGGACTAACACAAAAGGACTAACCCCATCTCCCAACAGGGATAGATAGATATGGACACATCTTTTCCGTTTGATTCCCCCATCCTGGACCGGTTGCGGAGCCAACTGGGAGACCTGATGGCGGTGGAGCGGGTGGAGGTCCAGCCGGGAGCCGAACCGGCTTTTGCCTTCTACGGCCGCCTCTACGAGGACCCGGACCGGGCCTTTGAGCGCATTTCGGAACGATTCGCCGCCCTGGGCTATACCGCCCTTCTCTCCAGAGAAAAAGACCTCTACCGGGTCATCGCCATCCGGGGAGTCGTACGGGCCCAGGCCCCGCGCCCCTGGGTGAACCTGATTCTGTTCCTGGCCACCCTGCTGACGGTCATGCTGGCCGGAGCGGCCCCTCAACCCGGCGGAACGCTCCTGGGCGCGCTCCTCTCCGGGCTCCCCTTCGCCATAGCCTTGATGGCCATTCTTCTGGCCCACGAACTGGCCCACTACTTCGTCGCCCGCCGGTACGGTTCGCCCGTGAGTCTGCCCTACTTTGTCCCCATGCCGCTCAGCATCCTGGGGACGATGGGCGCAGTCATCTTCCAGCGGGCCCCCATGCGCGACCGCAAGGCTCTTTTTGACATCGGTATCGCCGGACCGCTGGCGGGTTTTATCGTCGCCGTCCCTCTGCTCTTTCTGGGACTGCTCTTCACTCGCGTGGGGCGGCCGTCGGACTTCCTCCCGCCGCAAGAGCAGGCCGCTGTTGTCTACCAGGAAGGAAATTCTCTGCTCTACCTGGCGGCCAAATATCTGGCCTTCGGGCGGATCCTGCCGGACCGGGCAACGGGCGAGGACGTCTGGCTCTCCCTGCCCGCCAGTCCCGGCGGCCCCGTCGTTTTCGCTGCCTGGGCCGGGCTGCTGGTGACGGCCCTCAATCTGCTCCCCATCGGCCAACTGGACGGGGGGCATGTGGCCTATGCCCTGCTGGGCCGTCGGGCCTGGAAACTGGCCTACCTGATCATCGGCCTGCTGGTCGCCCTGGGGGTGTATCTCTGGGTGATGGGAAACCCGGCCTGGCCGACCTGGGTCATCTGGGCCGGGTTGGGCCTTTTCTTCGGCCCCCGCCATCCCCCGCCGCTGAACGATGCTTCCCGATTGGGGCCGGGACGCACCATCCTGGGAGTCCTGCTGATCATCGTATGGGTGGTGACATTTGTGCCTGTCCCACTGATGCCGGTGCCTGTGCGATAGTCGTCCTGCAATGCGCAGAACCCTCGTCGGCGTTCTCATCGGAACTCTCACGGGCCTGCTGATTAGCCTTGCGGCCTACTATGACCTCCTCCCCAACTGGACAGGCCGGATGGGCGACCTGTTTCGTATCCCCGGAGGGACGCGGTCGCCGGTCGCCATCATCGCCGTGGATGCGGAGGCACTGCAACGGTACGGACACCCCGATGAATGGTCTTCTGAACAATATGCGACCCTGTTTCAGCGGGCCTATGAGTCCAGAGCGCGGGTGGTGGCGCTGGATTTCCCCCTCTCATCAACGGCCGAAGGCGCTCTCTCCGCGTCTCTGCCGAACGGGTTGATGATCTGGCCGGCTATCGGAGTCGGGACGCCCTCCGTTCGGGACGGCGCGGTCGCTTTCCCTTATCTGCTGCGCCCCACCTCCGGGGCCAGGATTGTCGGGCACATCAACCTGCTTCCGGATTCCGATGGCGTCCTGCGGCGGGTTCCCCTCTGGATACGGGTTGGTACGGAGACGGTGCCCGCGCTGGCCTGGCGGGCCGCTGCACTCTATCTTCAGGCCGCTATCCCCCCACCGACGAATTCTTCTTTCCGCTGGGCCGGCTTCACGTTGACCCCCGACAAAGGAGGCCAGATTCAGATTCGCTACCCGGTCGGTCCGGGCGCCATCCCGACATACCCCCTGCGGGCCTTTCTGGAAGGGAACCCGCTGCCCGAGGCGCTGGCAGGACAGATTCTCTTCGCAGGAATAACGGAGGGAGATGAGGCGGAAATATTCCAGACCCCGGTGGGGGAAATGACCGGGGTGGAGGTTCAGGCTCAGGTGGCAACCGCGCTCCTGATGGGGAATGTGATCGCGCCTGTTCCTTTTCACCTGACGGCCCTGATGATCCTGACCGCCTCTCTCTTCTCCGGCTGGGCAGTCGCCCGAATTCGTCCGCCGTTTCTTCTGGCCATTGTCCTGCTGACCATTATCGGCGGAGTTCTGGTGTTGACGGTCGTCGGTATCAACCAGGGGCAGGGGGTGGATCCTTTCTCACCGCTGGCGGGGATACTGATTACCGCTGGGGCAACGGCTCTCTGGCGTTCTCACGATGAGCGACGGCGGCGGTCCCGATTGTCCCTTCTCCTTCAGGGACGGGCCTCCCCCCGGCTCATCACCCGCCTGATAAAGACCCCGGAGGGAGAAAAGTTACTGAACACCGATGTGCGGTTCGTCGTCGCCCTCTTTGCCGATGTCCGGGGGTTCGTCCGTCTGACGGAGGCACAGGACCCCCGGATGGTGCGGGAGGCGGCCAGTCATCACCTTTCCTGCTTTACAGATGCCGTTGTGGAAGCCGGGGGGATGGTGATCAAGTATGTGGGGGATATGGTTGCGGCGATCTTCAATGCCCCCCTGCCGATGGACCGGCCGGTGGACCAGGCCCTGCGGGCGGCTCAGGATGGGCTGAAGCGTTTGGAAAAACTGTGGCGGGATAACCCCCATATGATGCGCATGCCGATGGGGGTGGGAATCCACGCCGGAACCGCTGTGGTGGGATTGCTGGGGTCATCCCAGCACCCGGAATACGACGCCATCGGCGACACGGTCAACATCGCGGCCCGCCTCAGCACGTACGCTCCGGCGGGCGAAATATACGTCACCGAAGCAGTGGTCGCCTCGGCGGGGAAGGAGTGGGCCTTTGAGCCCCTGGGGGTGGTCCAGGTGCGAGGGCGATACGAGCCGGTGCTGGCGTATCGTTTGAGGACGCAGGGATGAACCCTTTGCGTATCCTGCTGGTGGATGACCACATCCTGTTCCGCAAGGGGCTGGCCCGCCTGCTGGATGCTCAGCCGGATTTTCAGGTCGTCGGTGAGGCGTCGGACGGGGCCGAGGGGGTGGAGAAGGCCCGCGCCCTGCGCCCGGATGTCGTCCTGATGGACCTGCGGATGCCGGTCTGCGACGGCCTGGAGGCGACCCGGCAGATCAAGCGGGAACTGCCCGGCGTTCGGGTGGTGGTCCTCACCGTCTCGGAGGACGACCAGGACTTTCTGGCGGCCATCCGGTGCGGCGCCGACGGCTATCTGGTGAAGAGCATGCGGCCGGAGGCGCTGTTCCAGGAACTGCGCGGGCTGGCCCAGGGGGAGGTTCCTCTTTCCCGGACGATGACGGGGAAACTGCTCCGCCAGGTGGCCCGCGCCGCCCCAGCACCTCCGCCGACGGCCCAACCGGATTCTCTCTCGGAGCGGGAGCGCCAGGTACTGGTCCTGCTGGCGGAGGGGCTTTCCAACGAGGAGATTGCAGAGGCGCTGGGGATTGCCGAGAACACGGTGCGCAACCACGTGCGCAGTATTCTGGAGAAACTGGGGCTCAAAAACCGCGTCCAGGCCGCCGTCTACGCCGTGCGGCAGGGGCTGGTATAGAGGCAGGACGCAGGACGCAGGACGCAAGAGGCAGGACGCAGGACGCAAGAGGCAGGATGCAAGAATCAGCAGTCGGAATGCCTCCTGTTACTTGCTACCGGCTACCGGCTTCCTGCTACCGGCTTCCTGCTATCGGCTACCGGCTTCCTGCTATCGGCTTCCTGCTACCGGCTACCGGCTTCCTGCTATCGGCTTCCTGCTACCGGCTTCCTGCTTCTTTTGGTATTTTTGACGCCCAGTCTTCGCTATATTGGACCGTTGCCATCTGGGCCTGGAGCCATTCCTGGAAGACCCGTTGCTCCTCGTAGGAGCGCAGCCGGGACTCCAGTTCTCGCACCTCGCGGCCCATCACCTGGACGATGTACCAGCGGCCGTCCGTTCCTGCCAGAGGAGCGGTGTACTGAGGGGCCGAAGTCCCCCAGATGGTGCCGGCGGCCTCCTCACCGAATTGCTCTTTCAGGAATCCCTGCGTGACCCATTCCGGCTCGCTGGCATACGCGGTACCTTCCTGGGCCTCTTTCAACTCCGCCGCGACGTCCTCCCACTTCTCCCCTTTTCCCAGCCGCTCCGCTATCTTCCCGGCCTCTTCCTGGGCAGAAACCGAAAAGTAGCGAATCTGAACCTGTTCCATCGTCGAGGGGAGTTCCGCCGCCATGGCCTGCCGGATTTTATCGTAGAGCAGACTGGCCTCCACCATCGCGCGGAAACTGGCCTCGCTGAGGCCGCTGGGCTTCAGGTAGGTCTTCACGTACTCCTGATAGCGGCGGTCGAACTCTTCCTTTGATACCGGCGTCGGTTCCGGGGTCGCCGTCGCCGTCAGCGTTGTCTCTGCCGTCACCGGGGCAGTGGGAGAGACCGTGGGGGTCAGCAGGGCCGCCATCGCGGCATCGCGGTCGTAGCCGAACTGCTCCTCAATCGCCCGGTCTACCTCTTCCTGGGAGACGGAAATCCCGCGCCGGGCCGCTTCCTGCCGGAGAATTTCCTCCTGGGCCATTCGGTCCAACACCTCTTTCCCCAGCATTGTCGCGTAGGTATCGGACAGCATGGACTCTATCTGGCGGATCTGACCGTTCAGGTACTCCAGCATAAAGGAGGTGTTGGGGTCGGTGGGGTCCAGTTCCATCCGCAGGGCCGTATAGTAGTCTCGCTGTTCCTGAAGGACGAGGCGGTAGTGGCGGACGCGGGCCTGGAAATCGGCAGTGGTGATGGGGACACCGTTGACCGTGGCGACGGGTGCCCGGGTGGGGAAGACCTGGGTCGCCAGGTATCCGTAGACCAGGATGCCGACGACCAGAACGCCGATGGCGACCGTCCCGGCAATGATCCAGCGGGTCATCCGCGCTTCCCGCTCGGCCCGGGTGCGCTGTTTTTTGGTCAATGGGCGCGGTGGGGCGACTTCTTTCCGTTTTCTGGACATAATGGACCCTCTCGTGGAGAGAAACTGATCGGGGACCCCCGCGTTTTCGGGAAAAACGGAGGTTTTGCGGCGGCAAAGCCGCTGCAAAACCTCCATCCCCGGAAATTTCTTCGGGGCATAGGAACGTGTCTATTTCGTTGCCTGGAATGAGCGAAAATCAACCGATCAGGCCGGGTGGGTGTAATCCACGACGAACGGCAGAAGGGCCAGATGGCGGGCCCGCTTGATGGCCCGGGCCAGTTGCCGCTGATGGCGGGCACAGAGGCCCGTCTGCCGCCGGGGCCGAATCTTGCCCCGTTCGCTCAGGAAGCGGCTCAGCGTATCGGCGTCCTTGTAGTCAATCTTCTCCACCTTTTCGGCGCAAAACACACACCGGCGCGCCGTCCGCCGCCATTGGGCCTGCTGGGCCCGGGCTTCCGCGCGCGCGGCGGTGGCGGTCCGACCGGTCTGTCGTCCTCCCGATGATGACCGTCGTTCTTCTGCCAATCCTCACCTCCGATGAAAGCCGGGGGCTTGCGGCGGCGGCCCTTCGGGCCGCCGCCGCAAAACTCCACATCTTAAAACGGGAACTCCTCGCCAATGGCCTCTTCGCCCACAGGCATCTCTTCCTCTGGCATCTCCGGTTGTTCCTCCAGATTCTGCGGGCGACCGCCGAGGATAATCATCTCCTGGGCCACCAGTTCGGTGCGGAAGTGCTTCTTGCCTTCTGCATCCTCCCATCCCCGGGTCTGCAGGCGGCCCTCAATGTACACCTGATGCCCCTTGCGCAGGCGTTGTTTGCAGATTTCCGCCAGATTTCCCCAGGCGACCACGTTGAACCATTCTGTCTCCTCGCGCCGTTCACCGTTGGAATTGGTCCACCCGCGCGTGGTCGCCACGCTGAAGGAGGTTACCGGCCGCCCGGCCGGCGTGTACCGCATCTCGGGATCCCGACCCAGGTAACCGATGATCATCACCTTATTCAGCCCTCTCATCGCTTCCCTGCTCCTTGTTACAGACTTACGTAGTTCACCGGTAGGGCGGGCTTTCAGCCCGTCCGGAGGGCCTGGAAAGGCCGTCCTACTGGTACTTTAATCTTCGTCAGTGCGAACAATCAGGTACCGGAGAACCGGCTCTTTCAGTTTGAGCGCCCGATCCACTTCAGCCACGCCTCTGGCATCCAGGCTGAATTCCATCAACACATACTGGCCTTCCCGGACTTTGCGAATGGGATAGGCCAGTCGTCGGAGTCCCCAGGGCTCCACTTTGTGGACGGTGCCGCCGTTGGATTCCACGAGGCCCTTGACCTCGTCCATCACGGCAGTCAGCCCCTCGGAGCCCACCTGGGGGTGCACAATATAGGTCAGTTCGTATTGTCGCATGGACGGTTGAAACCTCCTTTCCACGGGATTGCCTCCGGTCCGCGCCGGAGGCGGAAAGCCCGTCCGGGCCTAAACGGGCACAATCATAACACAGAGCGGGGTTTTTGGCAAATCGTCCTCACCCCCGGCCCCTCTCCTGACCTTTGGTCAGGAGCGGGGAGTAGCGGCGAAGCCGCTGGAGGTGGGGTGAGGATCCTCGGTCGTGGTCTACTCCCCACCGATGACCCGGCGGGGGCGGCCAGCGGCCTCAGGCGGGCCGACCAGCCCCATTTCCTCCAGCCGCTCTATCAGCCGGGCCGCCGTCGGGTAGGCGATGCGCAACCGGCGCTGCAGGTAGGACGCGGAGATGGTCTCGCGGGTCCGCAAAAGAGCGATGGCCTGCTGGAGCAGGTCGTCCTCTTCCTGTGATGCCGATGAGGGGAGGGCACCTCCGGCCGGCATCATAGAGTCCCATGGCGCCTCGCCCGTCCATCCCGGCAGTTGCTGCCGCCAGAATTCCACCACCCGCTGAATCTCCGCTTCGCTCACATAGCATCCCTGGAGCCGCACCGGATGGCCCGCGTCGGCCGCCAGGTAGAGCATGTCCCCCTTGCCCAGAAGCGTCTCCGCTCCGGGCATATCCAGGATGACCCGCGAGTCCACCTGGCTGGCCGTGGCGAAGGAGATGCGGGCCGGGAAGTTGGCCTTGATGAGACCGGTCACCACATCCACGCTGGGCCGCTGGGTCGCCACCACCAGATGGATGCCGGTGGCGCGGGCCATCTGGGCGATGCGGCAGATGGTCCGCTCCGTCTCCTCCGGGGCCAGCATCATCAGGTCCGCCAGTTCGTCTATCAGAACGACGATGCGGGGGAGCCACAGGGAGGGGTCGCTCCGGCCCACCTTGTCGTTGTAGTCGTCTATGTGACGGGCTCCGGCGGCGGCGAAGCGGCGGTACCGGTCGTCCATCTCGTGGGCCACCCACCGCAACACCCGACCGATGCGCTCCAGTTCTACCTCGGTGTGCCCCAGGAGGTGAGGGAGGCCGTTGAAATGGACCAGTTCCACCATTTTGGGGTCAATCATCACGAACCGCAGTTGGTCGGGCCGGTTGGTCATCGCCAGGCAGGTTGCCAGGGCCTTGATGCAGACGGATTTGCCGGAGCCGGTGGTGCCCGCGATGAGCAAATGGGGCATGGTGCTCAGGTCCGCCACCACCGGGGTCCCCGCGACGTCTTCCCCCAGCGCGACGGTCAGGGGAGAATCCATCGCGGCGAAGGCGTCGCTCTCCATCACCGAACGGAGGGAGACCCGGCTGACCTGGTCGTTGGGGACCTCAATGCCCACGACGGACCGACCGGGGACCGGGGCCTCCACCCGCAGGGAGGGGGCCGCCAGGGCCAGCGCCAAGTCGTCGGCCAGGGCCGCGATCTGGCTGACCCGAACTTTATGGGGGCGTCGCTGGCCATCGGGGCCGGGCCGTTCGGTGAAGCCCGGAGCAATGCCGAACTGGGTGACGGCGGGGCCGCGCCGGACCTCCACGACCTGGACGGGGAGTCCGAACTGGGCCAGCGTCTCCACGATGATGCGGCTTTTGCGGCGCACTTCCTCGTCGGAGAGACCGACCTCTTCCCCCTCATCCAGCAGGTCCAGCGGCGGGAGGGGGGGTTCGGCGGGATGGGCCGGGACGGATGGGGGGACCGGCGCCGCGCGGGCTGGCGTCGCTGGCGCGGGCGCTGGCTGTGGGGCAGCCGGAGCAGGACGTTCAGCGGGAGACGGGGCCGGAGCCGATGGGGCCGGGGGAGCAGGACGGGGGGCCGGTCGGGCAGCGGGCCGGGCAGGACGGGCCGCGCGGGGGCGGGCCGGGAGGAGGAGGGCGCGGCGTCGCCCCAGCCGTTCCCGGAGGTCGGCCAGGGTCCAATCCAGCGCCAGCGCCAGTCCCAGCAGGGTAAAGATGGTCAGCAGGACCCCGGCCACCAGAGGGCCCAGGTAGAGGGAAAGGATGTGGGAGAGGGCCCAGCCGATGACTCCCCCACCCCATCCGCTCTGGAGGAGGGCCCAGGGGTCCCGGCGGCCCAACAGCAGATGGGTGAGGGCCAGCAGGCCGAAGAAGAGCAGTTCCAATCCGACCACCGGTCGCCACCGCCAGATGAGGGGGCGGTCCAGGTGGTGCTGGAGAATGAGGACTCCGCCCCATCCAATGGCGAACGCGACGGGCACTGCCCCCCAACCGAAGATGAACTGAAGCGCGTGAAGCCAGGCATCCGTCCAGCGCCCGGAGGTCCCCCGCAGGAGGGTGAGGAACGTCAGGAGGGATAGCAGGATCAGGCCCACCGCCAGGGTCTGCTGGGCGATGGGGCTGGTCAGCCATACCCACCAGGGCCGGCCGGGCGGCCGGGGGGCCGGCTTCTCTCCCGATGTTCGCTTTCGGCGCGCGCTCATTTTCTCGGTGGGATTGCGCTGACTGAAAGTCAGCCTACCTACCCGACAGTTTGGAAAGCGGGACGCGGACGAGCGCGGAAAACGCGGAAAAATCTCCCTTTCGTTCTCACACCAAGACACAAAGGCACAAAGAAAATCAATATAAGTCTTTGTGATCTTTGTGCCTTTGGGTGAGATGCCTTTTTATTGCCGGGTTCATCCGTGTTGATCCGCGTTTTTCCGCGTCCTATTTGAAAAGTGTCAGGTAACCAGAAAGTCAGCCTCTCTGGGCCTTCGGCCGGAGGACGACCGGCGCTCCTCACCCCTCCCCCGGCCCTTCGGGCCACCCCCTCCCCTCTCCTGACCAAAGGTCAGGAGAGGGGAGGGGGTAGCGGCGAAGCCGCTGGGGGTAGGGTGAGGTTGACGCCCGGCGCGAAGCGTCCAGGGAGGCCGATTTCCCATCGGCGCAAAAAGGGCAATCTCCAGCAGGCTGAATGGTTTTATACTGTCAAGACGCCATAGCCGGTTCGGCAGCCTGACGGAGGCTGAGCCCCAGGCGCCGGCGGGCGGCGTCTACATAGATGACCCGTAACCGGACGGTCATCCCTTCCCGGACCACGTTGCGCGGATGGAGAAATTGGCCTTCGGCCAGTTCGGAAAGGTGGATCAAGCCCTCCACTCCTTCTTCTACCTGGGCAAACGCACCGAAATCCACCACGTTGGTGATGACCCCCTGGACAACCTGCCCGACCTGGTATCGCTCCTCAACGGTGCGCCAGGGGTCCGGCTGAACCCGTTTCAGGCTCAGGCCGACCCGCCCGCGCTCCCGGTCCACATTCAGCACCGAGACCCGGACCTCCTGACCTGGTCGGAGCAGTTCGGCGGGGTGATTCACGCGGCTCCAGGAGAGTTCGGAGATGTGAATCAGCCCTTCCAGGCCGCCCAGGTCCACAAACGCGCCGAAGGAGCAGATATTGGTCACCCTCCCTGTGCAGACATCCCCCGGTTGCAGGCGCTCCAGCAGGGCCTTCCGGCGTTGCTCCTCGGAATGGGTGGCCCGTTCGGAGAACACCAGCCGTTGGCGGTCCGGGTCCACTTCAATGACGTGGAGACGCAGCCTCTGACCGACGCGGGCGCGCAGGGCCTCTTCCCGTTCCCGCTCATCCCGATAGGGAGAGAGGTCAGCCAGGTGAGAAACCGGGACGAAGCCCTGGCTCCCTTTCCAGTCCACCAGCAGGCCGCCCCGATTGTAGCCAACCACCGGCAGGGTCAGGATGGCCTTTTCTTCCATCGCGCGAAGGGCATCGGCCCACCGCCCGTCATCAGGCCGGGAGAGGGAAGCCCCACCTGCCGCCGTCTCCGGTTCCAGGCCCAGCCCGAGCCAGATGCTCTCCGGGTCCGCCGGCGGGGCCGGATGGCGACTGGATTCGCCTTCCCTGATAAGGGTCTCCCAGTACTCTTCCGTATGGGGTGCGTTTCCTGGCAGGAACTCCATACGAACCAACCTCCTTCCCCAGACTCCTGAAGAATTTGCTCAACCGCTTCATTGACTTTCCGTAACTACCTACGCCAGGGGCTCAAAGCCCAATGGTGCTAACTTTTTCGGCGCGCTGGCCTCACCCCTCCCCCGGCCCCTCCCCTCTCCCAAACTTCGTTTGGGAGAGGGGAGGGGAGAAAGGAGGGGGTTTGCGGCGGCCTTCGGCCGCCGC
>DAOTWL010000123.1:0-6756 GCA_034435875.1 Anaerolineae bacterium | reverse complement strand
GTGGTATGATATATGCCGCTTTAGCACTCCGGTATCGTGAGTGCTAACTTCCCCGTGCATTACCCAGTACTCCATTACGCCAAAAGGAGGTGGAACGATGTCCGTCAATCTCAAGCCGTTGGGTGACCGGGTGATTGTGGAGCCCCTGGAGGAGGAGGTCCAGACCTTCGCCGGAGGGCAACTGATCCTCCCCGACACCGCCAAAGAGAAGCCCCAGCAGGGGAAGGTCCTGGCCGTCGGTCCGGGGCGCCGGGATGAAGAGGGCAAGCGCATCCCCATGGAGGTCAAGGTCGGCGACGTCGTCGTCTATGCCAAGTACTCCGGCACGACCTTCAAGACCCGCGACGGCAAGGAACTGCTCATCCTGAAAGAGAGCGACATCCTGGCGATTGTTGAGTAATGACCCAATGACCAATTTCCCAGTTATCAATCTACCAAATTCCCAACGGTAAGGAGGAGGAACCATGCCGAAACAACTGCTTTTTGGAGAGGAAGCGCGACGAAGTCTGAAGCGCGGCATTGACACCCTGGCGAAAGCCGTCATCACCACGCTGGGCCCCAAGGGCCGCAACGTCGCCCTGGATAAGAAATGGGGCGCCCCCACCATCACCCACGACGGCGTCACCGTGGCCAAAGAGATTGAACTGAAGGACCCCTATGAGAACATGGGCGCCCAGTTGCTGAAAGAGGCGGCCACGAAGACGAACGACATCGCCGGTGACGGCACCACCACCGCCACCCTCCTGGCGTACATCATCATCACCGAGGGCATGAAGAACGTGGCCGCCGGCGCCAACCCCATGCTCCTCAAGCGCGGCATCCTGGAAGGCGCGAAGGCCATCGCCAAGGCGATTGACGGGCAGTCCATCCCCGTCACCACCAAAGAGGAAATCGCCAATGTGGCCGCCATCTCCGCCCAGGACCGCGAAATCGGCGAACTGATCGCCGAGGTGATGGACAAAGTCGGCAAGGACGGCGTCGTCACCGTGGAGGAGAGCAAGGGGCTGGAGTTTGAGACGGAGTACGTGGAGGGGATGCAGTTTGACCGGGGCTATATCAGCGCCTACTTCATCACCAACCCCGAGACCATGGAGTGCGTCATTGAGGAGCCCTACATCCTCATCCACGACAAGAAAATCTCCGCCGCCGAGGACCTGATGCCCATCCTGGAGAAAGTGGTCCAGCAGGGCAAGCGGGAACTGGTGGTGATCGCCGAGGACGTGGACGGGGCCGCTCTGGCGACACTGGTGGTCAACAAACTGCGCGGCATGCTCAACTGTGTGGCGGTGAAGGCCCCCGGCTTCGGCGACCGGCGCAAGGCCATGCTGCAGGACATCGCCATCCTCACCGGCGGTCGGGTGATCACCGAGGAAGAGGGCCGCAAACTGGAGAGCGCCACCCTCGCCGACCTGGGCCGGGCCGATAAGGTCATCGTCACCAAAGACGACACTACCATCGTCGGCGGTCGGGGCGACGAGCGGGCCATTAAGGGCCGCATGGAGCAGATCAAGGTGGAGATTGAGAAGTCCACCTCCGACTACGACCGGGAGAAACTCCAGGAGCGGCTGGCGAAACTGGCCGGTGGCGTCGCCATCATCCGCGTCGGCGCGGCCACCGAGACCGAACTCAAGGAGAAGAAGCACCGGGTGGAGGACGCCCTCAGCGCGACCCGCGCGGCCATTGAAGAGGGGATTGTCCCCGGTGGCGGCGTGGCGCTGGTCAACGCCATCCCGGCGCTGGACAACATAAAGATGCAATACAAGGACGAGCAGACCGGCGTGGAGATTCTCCGCACCGCCCTGGAGGCCCCGCTCCAGCAGATCGCCGAGAACGCGGGCTACGACGGCGCTGTCATCCTGGATACGGTCCGGCGGCTCCAGAGGGAGCGGGAAAACCCGCGTATCGGGTTTGACGTCCTGGCCGGCGAGTATGTGGACATGGTGGAGCGGGGGATCATTGACCCGGCGAAGGTGACCAAGGGCGCCATTGAGAACGCCGCCTCCATCGCGGCGATGATCCTCTCCACCGAGGCGTTGGTCACCGACATCCCGGAGGAGAAGAAAGAGACCACGCCGTCTATGCCGGAGTACTAATCTCCGGCAGTACCGGTTGACTCTCCTGGGGGCAGAGCCACCTGCGAGGCTCCTGCCCCCAGTTCGTTCTCTTCACTCCTCCTCATCTGCCCCACTGGGGCAACCGCAAGGGTTGCCCCTACGGCCTCACCCCTCCCCCGGCGGCTCACCTCACCCCCGGCCCCTCTCCCGAACGGAGTTCGGGAGAGGGGAGAGGGCCGGGGGGTGGGGTGAGGAACCCGGGCAGGGCTGGCCCCTGCCCACACGGGGCAACCGCAAGGGGGACAACCGCAAAGGTTGCCCCTACCACGCCGATTGGAAATCGGCCTGCCGGAGCGCTTCAGTTGACAAATTCCCGATTCCCGCTATAATACTCCCCGTGGCCGTGGCCGTAAGGCGCGGCCACGATTGTGCCTGTAGGAGGAGGTCATCGGTGTACGCAATCGTTCGGTCCGGTGGACGACAATACCGGGTTTCTGTGGGCGATCAACTGCTGGTGGAAAAACTGCCCGCCCAGGCCGGAGAGCAGATTGTACTGGATGAGGTTCTGCTGGTGGTCGGCGAGGAGGGGGTGCGGATTGGCACACCGGTAGTGGAGGGCGCGCGCGCGCGGGCAACGGTGCTGGGCCAGGAAAAAGGCCCCAAAATCCGCATCTTCAAGTACATCCCCAAAGAGCGCTACCGCCGCCGCCAGGGCCATCGGCAGACCTACACCCGCCTGCGGGTTGAAGAAATCGTCATTTAGAAGATGATTATGGCACTTGTGCAGACGACTCTGACCGAGACGGAGGTCAAAGAACTGTTTGAATAGGAGAAATTGGACGCAGATGCGAAGCGCGCCGATACATTTTTATCTGCGAAAATCTGCGTTCATCTGCGTCCTACCCCAGGAGGTCAAAATGGCACACAAAAAAGGTGCAGGCAGCAGCCGCAACGGCCGGGATAGCCACAGCAAGCGGCTGGGGGTGAAGAAATTTGCCGGTGAGACGGTTCTGGCGGGGAACATCATCGTCCGCCAGCGCGGGATGCGGATGAAACCGGGTCTCAACGTGGGCATGGGCAAGGACTACACCCTCTTCGCTCTGACCGACGGCGTGGTCTGCTTTGAGCCCATTCCGGGCGGGCGCAAACGGGTCAGCGTCTACCCCGAAGGGAGGGCCGCGTGAAGAAGGACATCCACCCCAAATACTACCCCCAGGCCCAGGTCATCTGCGCCTGCGGCAACACCTGGACCGTCGGGGCGACCGTTCCCGTCATCCGCACCGACGTCTGCTCCCGATGCCATCCCTTCTTCACCGGCGAGCAGCGCATCGTGGACGCGGAGGGGCAGGTGGACCGCTTCCGCACCCGCCTGCTGCGGCGGGACCAGATGCGGGCCGAGGCCGAAGCCCGACGCAAGGCCGCCGCGTCCCTGGAGCAGCCGATCACCGTCCTGGGAATGAGCGGCACCGTGGAGCGAATCCTCCAGGACGCCGGCATCCAGACCGTCGGGGACGTCCTGGCCAAACTGGCTGAGGGGGACGACGCGCTGACGGGCATCCGGGGCATAGACCTGGCCGCGCTGGCGACGTTGAAGAAGCGCCTGCGGGCCCGGGGCTTTACCCTCCCCGGTGACCAACCCGCCGAGACCGCCAGCAACTGACCGTACCCACCCGGCGAGGGCAGGCGGAGCACCCCCTGCCCTCGCCTTGTGCTTCCACAAGTAGCGCCAGATTCTATCTTGCGCGCCAGATTCCATCTTATGCCACGACACAACAGGATGTAGCGCAAGATTCCATCTTGCGCGCCGGATTCCATCTTGCGCGCCAGCTTCCATATGCGCCACGATGCAAATCAAGGTGATACTCCAATGTACGGGAAACCGACCGGCGGCTGGATTGAGGTCATCTGCGGGAGCATGTTCTCCGGCAAGACGGAAGAACTGATCCGGCGGGTGCGCCGCGCCCAGATTGCCCGCCAGCGGGTCCAGGTCTTCAAGCACAGCCTGGACGCCCGCTACGCTCAACGAGAGGTGGCTTCTCACAACGGCCTGCAACTGGAGGCCATCCCCGTGGAGAACGCCGCCCAGTTACGGGCCCTCATCGCGCCGGAGACGACCGTCGTCGCCATAGATGAGGGGCAATTTTTTGATGAAGGACTGGTGGACCTCTGCGAGGAACTGGCCGATCGCGGCCTGCGGGTCATCGTAGCCGGATTGGACCTGGACTTCCGGGGGGAACCCTTCGGCCCGATGCCCCAGTTAATGGCCCGCGCGGAGCGGGTGGACAAACTCCAGGCCATCTGCGTCGTCTGCGGAGGGCCGGCCAGCCGCACCCAGCGGCTCATCAACGGCCAGCCCGCCGCCTACGACGACCCCGTCATCCTCGTCGGCGCCGATGAGGTCTACCAGGCCCGCTGTCGGGGATGCCACCAGGTCCGACGATAGACGACGGACGACAGACAACCAGTCAGGAGAACCATGGGAAACCGCGCAGTCCGACAGGATTTCTCCGCCATAGACCGGGTGTTGCTGAACGAGGAGACGATTCAGCAGCGGGTGGAGGAACTGGCCGCCCAGATCAGCGCCGACTATGCCGGGCTGAACGAAAATGGGCTGATCCTGGTGGGGGTGCTGAAGGGGGCCTTCATCTTCCTGGCCGACTTGGCCCGCCGGTTGACCGTCCCCCACCACGTGGACTTCATCGCGCTATCCAGTTACAACCGGGGAGCGGTCAGCACCGGGGCCGTCCGGTTGATTATGGATACCCGCGCCCCGGTGACCGGGAAGCACGTCCTCATCGTGGAGGATATCGTGGACACCGGCTACACGCTGGACTATCTGATCCGCAACTTCCGGGCCCGGGGGACAGCCTCCCTGCGGACCTGTGTCCTCCTGAGCAAGCCAGAGCGGCGCCGGGTGGACGTCCCCATAGACTACCTGGGCTTTGAGATCCCTGACGTCTGGGTCGTAGGCTACGGCCTGGACTACGCCGACATGTTCCGCACCCTCCCCTACATCGCCGCCCTGAAGCGGGAAGTGTACGAGTCGCGGTGAGAAAAAACAGAGGCGGTACGGTGTTTCGCCGTACCGCCTCTGCGTCCCCCACGGGCCTATTCCCTCCAGCGGGCCAGCGCCTCCTCCCAGTAATCCGACCTCCCGTCCCGGAACAGCAACACCCCCTGCTGCTGAGCCGCCGCTTCAGCGATGGAAGTAGCCTCCCTTCCGGCCACGGTGGGGATAGCGAAATACCCTGCCTTGCGGAGCAGCGCGGCCCGCTCCAGGGCCCGCTCCACGTCTTCCATATCCACCTGCGCGGAAATCTCCACGGCCAGCCAGACCTCCGTCTCGGACATCGCTTCGGGCCGCCTGGGCCGCCCGACGACCAGCAGGTCCAGATTGAGGAGTTCATCCACCTCCTCCGGGGTCAGGCGGGCCTCCAGCGTGTCCAGGAGTTCGGGGACCTCCACCACCCGCACCCGGCGCAGGACCCGGCCGAAGTACGCCGTCGCCCGCCGTTCGTAGCGGATCTCCAGCAGATCACCGTCCATCCGGCCGACACGGGTTTCCAGTTCCTGGTGGGCGGCGATCAGGGCCTGGAGGGTCTGCTCCGTGCGGGCCTGAGCCTCGGTCAGCCGGTCCAGCGCGGCCTCAATTCGGGCAAAGCGGGCCTCCGAGGCCTCCCGGTACTCCCGAAACTCCGCCTCCGTACGGGCCTGGGCCTCAGTCAATGCCCGAACCTGGGCCTCCGTGCGGGCCTGAGCCTGGACCAACTGATCGACGGTGGCCGAAAGCCGTTCAAAATCCTCCCGGCGGACGGCCAGTTGTTTGCGCAACTGCTCTTCAACGGCCTCCACCAGTTCCACCATCGTCATCTGCCACTCCTGTGGCAGCCGCTGGATAATCTGGGCATAACTGACCATATCCCCACTCCAAATAGAGTATACCACAGCCCGGGTGCTTTGGCAATCTTTACCGGCGGCTTCGTGCCCGGTAGCACCACAGTACATCGCGAGGGGTCTTCCGGTGCAAGGATGCTTCGCCACGAATGGCCCGAATTTCACGAATGGAATTTGCGGTCGTTTCGCCACGAGCGGCCTAAATTTCGTGCCAATTCGTGAAATTCGTGGCTGAAAAAGAGCGGTATGGATTTAGAACCTTTCGTGTCAATTCGTGAAATTCGTGGCCGAAAAAGAGCACCCCGGCAGCGGGCAGCGCCCCCGGCGTAGGTGGTTTCGCCACGAATGACACGAATTTCACGAATTTAGTTTTTGGTAGTTTCGCCATAGATGGCATGGATTTCTTCACTTTCGTGTCAATTCGTGGAATTCGTGGCCGAAAAAGAGCGGTGATTTAGAACCTTTCGTGTCAATTCGTGAAATTCGTGGCCGAAAAAGAGCGGTATGGATTTAGAACCTTTCGTGTCAATTCGTGAAATTCGTGGCTGTAAAAGAGCGACCCAGCAGCGGGCAATGCCCCCCGTAACCGGCTCATCGGCCGCCGACAGACCGGCGCCCGAAGCGCCCGGCCGCCGCCCAGGGAGATCGCCCGACATACTACGGCGAGACATTCAAGGGGGTGAAATCAGTGTTATTGGTTTGTTCCTCTGGCAGCCTTGCTGAAATTGTCCACCAAGCTCCCCAGCGGGAGCAAGTAGCCCCCCAGCGCCCGGACCGCCCCGCAGAGGCGAGGGCCAACACGGGGACT
>DAOTWL010000122.1:0-14496 GCA_034435875.1 Anaerolineae bacterium | reverse complement strand
CGGGTGTCCAGGATGATGGGGTCGTTGGACGCGTCGCCGTCGTTGAGATTCTCATAGACTGCATCGGCGCCGATCAGTTTGATCCCTTTGGCGAAGTAGGCCTGAGCGGCCTCCAGGATAACGGCGGACGGAGGCACCGGAGTAGGCTCCGGGGTCGGTGTGGGCGGCACTGGAGTCGCTGTGGGCGGGACGGGGGTCGCCGTGGGCGGCACCGGCGTGGCTGTCGGCGGGACGGGCGTCGGCTTGGCGCAGCCCGCCAGCAGCATAGAGACGATAGCCAGGACGACGATGATGGGATAGAACGAGCGTTTCATCTTGATCATCCTCCTTTCTTTTAGATTTGGGTTTTTGGGTTGGGGTTCTTGCGGCGGCGGCCCGCCGGGCCGCCGCCGCAAAGACCGTCGCTATTGGCTCCACCCCTCCGGGGTGTGGCAGCGCTCGCAGTTGTCGTCCCCGAAGTCGTGGGGGCGCTGATGGCAGTCACTGCAGACGTAGCGGAGGCCACCGAAATTGGGCCAGTCGTGGCAGTCAAAGCAATCCGCCTGCGCGTGCCATCCCACCAGTTCCACCGGATGGACCGCCAGATGGGTCTCGTTCCAGCGCACAGTGGAAGTGTGACAATCATCGCAGGAGAGAGCCGCCGCCACGTCGTGCGGCCCGATGTGGCAGGCGCTGCACTCCTGCAGTTCCGCCCGCAGGTTGCGGGTCTGGTGACAGTCCACGCAGACAGTCATGGAACAGATCACCTGACCCGACACCGGGTCAAACCCATGGCCAACGCCGCCGTGGCAGTCACTGCAGGTGATCCCCTGAGCCAGGCCGTGGACCACCGAGGAGTGGGGCGTGCGCAGCCGGTCGCCGGGAATCTCGTCCGGCAGGTTGCGGTGGCAGAGGAGACATTCCCCTTCAAAGTGCAACGTGGGGTCCTTCACCAGCCCCTGGTGGGCAACGGCCAGGTCTGTGGTGCCGCCGGAGCCCCGGTGGCAGGTGACGCAGCCCAGCCGCCCGTGGGTGGAGTAGACATCGTTGGGGTTAATCCAGAGCCGTTCCAGTTCCGCCGGGTCGGAGACGGCCTGGCGGAGGGTCTCATAGTTGGTGTGGCACAGGATACACTCCCGGGACTGGGGCGCGGCGTAGGCCAGCATCGGCAGGGAAGCCGTGGGGGTGGCCCGGGGCATCAGCGCCTGGGCCGCCGGCTCCAGCGCCAGCGCCAGCAAAATGGTGAAAACCGCCAGCGCCAGGCCGATGAGGATGGCTATCCATTTAGGCCAATGGGCAGGTAACATCGGTTCCTCCTTACAACGCGGCCGGTACGCCGCTGACCAGAATGAGGTAGCGCAGGAAGAGTCCGGCGACGACGATACCGACCCCGGAGCCGACGCCAGAGGCCAGGGAGTGGCGCCCCAGTCCGGCCGCGTAGGCGTGGACGACGAAGGGAAAGATGAAGCCGGGGATCACAATCAGCACCCAGAAGACGACCGCATGGGTGCCAGCAATGATTTCCCGGGCCGATAGGGCCGCCGACCCGCCGTCCACCAGCGCGGTGATGAGCAGCATCCCCAGAAGAAGCGTCTCCACGCCGATGAGGGCCATATGGATCCAGGGGAGGCTCTTCACCCGCTGCTCCATCGGGCCGATGGCCAGCGTCGCGGCCAGGTCCACCGTCAGCCCGATGCCGGTGGAGAGGGCGGAGACCAGGAAGAGAACAGGCATCATCGGGATAGGGATAAAGGGCAGGACCCGGGTGGCCCAGAAGGGGATAGCCGGCCCCACCGCGCTGAGCAGGATGCCCGTGTAGATCGCCACACCGACGGCCAGCACCACGCCGATTCCGGCAAAGACCCGCTTGGTCCGGCGGAGGGGGAGATTCCAGAGGAAGCGGGTCCAGCGAAGCCACCGCCGGGCCTTCAGCCACTCCCGTGCGGCCGGAAAGGTATCTATGTATTCCAGGAAGCCGTAGACCAGGGAGACCGGGATAAAGAGGGTGAGGAGCCAGACGCCCCAGGTCATCACCGAGGAGAAGTGGGTGAACATGTAGAGGATGCGCCATGGCTCCCTCAGGCCGGCGCCCAGGTCAAAAATGAGCAGAACCGTGCCCAGGATGACCAGGGGGCCGGGGACAGTGGCGCCCACCAGGGTAGTGGGGCAGAAATCATACTGGTAGCGCTTGCCGTAGAACTCAAAGGTGGCGGCGATGATGAGCGCGCCGGCGCCCATGCCGCCCAGGAAGAGGTAAATCGCCGGAAGCCAACCCCAGGCCGTTTGCATCCCGCACCTCACTCTTCAATGACGTAGAAAAGGATGGAGGGGTCGGTGCCGAACTCCGGGTGGAGGGGTTTGGCCCGGCCGGAAGCGACCAGTTGGGCGACCTCGCTCTGGGGGTCATCGGCGCGGCCGAAGAGGCGGGCGCCGGGGATACAGGCCTCCACGCAGGCGGGAAGGCCGCCGCCCAGCACCCAGGGGAGGCAGAGCCAGCATTTATCGGCCACCCCCCGCTCCTCATCAAAGACGCGGGCCTGATAGGGACAGGCCTGCATGCAGTACTTGCAGCCCACGCAGAGCCGCTCGTCAATCAGCACCACCCCGTCCTCCCGCCGGTAGGTGGCGTGGGTGGGGCAGACGGTGGCGCAGGGTGGGTTGGCGCAGTGCTGGCACTGGATCATCAGGAACCAGGGGTTGCGGTCGTTGCCCTTGACGATGCGGCGGATGTAACTGACCCCTTCGGGGAGGTGGTTGCGCAGGCGGCAGGCCTCTATGCAGGCGCCGCAGCCGGTGCATTTGGTGGTATCTATAACCAGGGCATACCGGGCTTTAGGGCGCTCGCCAGCGGTGGCGGGGGGGATGCCTTTCAGGAGCGGGACACCCGCCGCTACCGCCGCCCCGGAGGCGACCAGCCCCAGGAAGCGACGGCGGGAAATCTCCATGGGAGGCCTCCAGAGGTATTCAGGGTTGAATAGTTCATTCCATAGACGCCAGACTGATTATACCACATAGCGAATTATCTGTCAAGTACATCGCTGAATATTCTGGCACTTATCCGGAATGGTGGTATAATGGAGACCGTCTCCATTCCATCAGCCGGAGGTAATATGGAAGAACGAGCGGGACTCACCCGGAACGACCTGCTGGTTCTGGGATTGCTGCTGGACCGGCCCATGCACGGGTATGAGATTCTCCAGCATATCCGCGTGGCCGAGGTGGACCTCTGGCTGGCCGTCAGCCCGGCGGCCATCTACTACTCCCTCTCCAAACTCCACCGCCGGGGACTGGTGACGGAAACGCGGGCACGCGGCGAGGGGCCGGAGCGCAGCATCTACCACCTCACCGACCGGGGACGGCAGGCCTTTTTCACCGGAATGGTGGACGCGCTCGCCTCCCAGGAGCCCAACTATTCGGATTATGACCTGGGAATTTACCTGCTGAACAAACTGCCCCAGGAGCAGGCGCTGAGTCTACTCCAGCAGCGGTTAGAATTCCTGCGCCGCCGGGAAGCGGAAGTCTCCCAGGCCCGCCAGCGGGCGGCCGGCGACCCCCTTCGTTGCGCGATTCTCACCCGCGTCGCCACATGCACCCGGACGGAGCGGGAGTGGCTGGAAGGGATCATCCGCCACCTGCGGGGTGAGGAGGTTCAGGAATATCGGGGCATCATGCTGCTCACCGGCGACCTGCGGGATTTTCACCTCCCCGACCTGATCAAACTCATCACCTCCGGCCGTCACAGCGGCACCCTTACGGTCACCGACGGCGCCTCTGTGCGCACCCTCTCCTTCCACGAAGGGCGTCCCGTCTGTGCCACCGCCCGGGGCCCTGACGGGGAGTTTCGGGCTCCGGAGCACGTTCTAAACGACATTTGTGACCTCTTCCGCTGGCAGGAAGGGGCCTTTACCTTTGACCAGAGGACAGGTCCTCAGGAAGGGTGCACCGTCCTCCATATGAGTGTGGAAGCGCTCCTGCTGGCCGGCGCCCGGTGGGTGGATAACTGGACGACGATCCAGCGAATCGTTCCCTCCGCCGAGGCGATTTTTGAGCGCCGGGGCGACGCATCCCTCTCCGAAGAGTGGCAACTGACCCCGGAAGAGCAGGCCGTCTGGCAGGCGCTGGACGGCATCCGGGATGTCTCCGACATTGCGCACACCTGCGGCCTGACGGAGTTTGAGACCAGCAAAATCCTCTACGGCCTCTCCATCGCCGGCCTGATCCGCCCGGGGGATGTGGAGAAGGTCCGCCTGCGGCGGGCCTTCCGGGAGTTCGCCGAACTCCTCTGCCGGGCCACCAAACCGTACCGGGCCTCGCCTGAGGATTTCACCTGCGAGGAAAGGGCGAACCAGAGAGCGCAAGACGTCAGTCTCCCGATTCGCTTCAACCTCAGCCGGATTGAAGACCGCACGGACCCCGCGCTGCGGACGGAGGAACTGGCGGAGATATACCGACGCTTCCTGGGCATCCAGAAAGAGGTCGTGCGGGAGCGCTTCGGGGAAACTGTGCTCCGGCAGTTGCTCCAGCAGGTCATCAGCCAGATCAACCCGTCCCTGGTGGAAACCATCCAGCGGTACCGACTGAACAGAGCGATTTCATAACCATCAGGAGATTTGCAGCGATTGCAGCCGCTGCTAATCTCCTCTACTGGCTTTGCCCACAGGAGAGCAAGCTCAGCACCTGCTCTCCTTTTTGGTTTCGGCTCGGATGACGGTTACATCATCCCTTCCCCGTTGCCACCAATACCGAAAGCCCGCTCTGGCTACCTGACAATTTCCCTGAAAGGTCATCGCGGGGCTGCGAAGCGCTCCCTACCCCACTCTTCCGAGAGTCTGGGGTTCGGACATAAGTTGGGACATCCGCTTTCTTCCTTGCCCTCATCCCACCCCCTTACCCCCGCCTCTCTCCCACTCGCCTTCGGCCATGCCGCGAGCGGCTCGCCGCGTGGCGGCGGCGGGAAAGGGGCGGGGGAAGTCAGGGATTTTGCGGCGGCGGCCAGAGGCCGCCGCCGCAAAATCCCTCCTCATCCCCCCTCTCCCTTGGCCACAGGCCATGGGGAGATGGGGATCAAGGGAGATCCCAAACAAACCCCCTTGTCCCAACTCGTGTCTGAACTTCAGAAGAGTCACTTGACGTCCTGCCATTTTGAGGTAGCATAGAGCGCAAACAATAGCGGGTTTAAAGGCTCAAGAATGAAAGAAGAGACATCTATGGCTCGCCGAGAAAAGCAGACCGTTGCCCTCGGTTCCGTCTTGGCGGCCGTATTCCTCACCACGTTCAAACTGATCATTGGCCTCATTACCAACAGTCTGGGCATCCTCTCCGAGGCCGCCCACTCCGGGCTGGACCTGGTGGCCGCGCTCATCACTTTTCTGGCCGTGCGCGCCTCCGACCGTCCAGCCGACCAGGAGCATCCCTTCGGCCACGGGAAGGTGGAGAACCTCTCCGCGCTGATAGAGACGCTCCTCTTGCTGGCGACCTGTGCCTGGATTATCTACGAGGCGATTGGCCGTCTGTTCTTCCGGACAGTGGAGGTAGAGGCCAACATCTGGTCTTTCATTGTGATGGGCTCGGCCATCATCGTGGATATTTCCCGCTCCCGCGCCCTCTACCGGACAGCCCGCCGCTATAACAGTCAGGCGCTGGAAGCAGACGCCCTCCATTTCTCCACCGACGTCTGGAGCAGTTCCGTAGTCATCGTCGGGCTGGTGCTGGTACGCCTGGCCGACGTGTTTCCGGCCCGGCGAGTCTGGCTTCTGCGGGCCGACGCCGTCGCCGCGCTGGTTGTGGCCGGTATTGTTATCTGGGTCAGTCTGCTACTGGGCCGCCGCACGGTGGACGCGCTGCTGGACCGGGCACCAGCGGGGTTGGAAGAGCGGGTCCGCTCCGCCATCACCGGTGTGGAGCATGTCCAGGAATGCGGCCCCATCCGCCTGCGCACCGCCGGGCCGGTCACTTTTGTGGAGGCGACGGTGCGTGTCGCGCCGGAGATGCCCGCTGGGATGGCCCACGAGGTGGCCACCCGCGTGGAGGAGGCCGTCTCCCAACTCTGCTCCGACTGCGACGTGACCGTCCATGTGGAGCCGGCCGCCTCGCCCGACCCTATCATCGGGCAGGTTCGGGCCATCGCGGCCGGGGTCGGCCTCTCCGTCCACGACGTCCACATCCACCGGATGGCCGACGGGTATCACGTGGACCTGGACCTGGAGGTCTCCGGGCACCTTTCACTGGAAGAGGCCCATCAGATGGCAACCCTGTTTGAGGACCGGTTGCGCGCGCAGGTGGACGGGCTGGCATCGGTAGAGACCCACATTGAGGTGGCCCCAGCCCCATCCGATGGCCCAGGGCAGGATGTGACGGATGCGTACCCCGAAATGGTGGAGCAAATCCGCCGGATTGCTGAAGGTCACGACGGGATCGTAGAATGCCACAATATCCGGCTGCGGCGGGTGCACGACGTCCTCTACGTTTCCCTGCACTGTGTCTGTCCTGGGGAACTCTCCATGGAGGAGGCCCACTGCTGCTCGGCGCAACTGGAGGGACGTCTCCGCCAGGCCTTTCCCCAGGTGGCCCATTTCCTGGTCCATACAGAACCGATGTAGGGGCCGGGCTTGCCCCTGCAGCCTCACCCCTCCCCCGGCCCTGCGGGCCACCCCCTCCCCCGGCCCTGCGGGCCACCCCCTCCCTTCTCCTGACCTTTGGTCAGGAGAAGGGAGGGGGTAGCGGCGCAGCCGCTGGGGGTGGGGTGAGGAGCCTCAACTTTCATCCCGCTGGCAAAAAGGCCAAACTGGAGGGGAAGGAGTGGCCCAAAGGGTTAGGAGAGGAGTGAGGCGAAGAAATGATGCCCTATGCCAACAGATACAGGAGATGACGCGCTGGAGCCGACCGTAGAAGAAATCCTGGCCGAGGTGGAGCGGCGCCGGGCCGCCCGTCGGGCCGAAGAGGAGCACGACCGATCCCCCTGGGAGCAAAGAATCGCCCACCAGGCCGAACGGGTGGGCCAGTGGTTCGCCCGCCACTGGCTGGCCGTCCTGAACCTCTGGTGGTTTCTCTACGTCGGCGTCTCCTTTCTGGCGCCCGTCCTGATGAAAACGGGCGCAGAGGGGCCGGCCCGCCTCATCTACCTGGCCTATCAGCCCCTCTGCCACCAACTCCCCTACCGCTCCCTGTACCTCTTCGGAGAACGGCCGTTCTACTCTATGGACGAGTTGCTCCGCCGGGGAGTGGCGCCGGAACTCCTGGTGCCCCACGGCTTCATCGGCAACGGAGTTCTGGGCTACAAGGTGGCCCTCTGTCAGCGGGATATTGCCATTTACGGGACCATCTTCCTGACCGGAGTGGCCTTCGCCCTGACCCGCCGTCACTGGCGACCGCTGCCCCTGTGGGCCTACCTGCTCTTCGGCCTCGTCCCCGTCGCACTGGACGGCGGCATCCAATTCGTCAGTCAGGTACTGGTTGCCCTTTTCCCGACAGCGGGCTTCGTCCCTATAGAGAGCATTCCCTGGCGGCGATTCGTCACCGGCGCCCTCTTCGGCCTGGCGACGGTGTGGATGGTGTATCCTTATGTCCATCGGGCCATTGGAGAAACAGCCCGCCAGAACATCTCAAAAGGAGGACAATGAGCCGATACGTGGCGGCCATAGACCAGGGCACCACCAGCACCCGCTTTATGGTCTTTGACCGCGCGGGCCGGGTGGTCAGCCTCCACCAACTGGAGCACGAACAAATCTACCCCCAGCCCGGCTGGGTGGAGCACAACCCGACCGAAATCTGGGAGCGCACCCAGCAAGTCATCCGGGCCGCGCTGGAGAAAAACGGCATAGACCCCAGGGAGATTGCCGCCATCGGGGTCACCAACCAGCGGGAGACCACCATCGTCTGGGATAAGAAAACCGGCAGGCCCTACTACAACGCCATCGTCTGGCAGTGCACCCGCACCAAAGACATCTGCGAGGAACTGGCTCGGGAAGGTGGACAGGACCGTTTTCGCGCCAAAACCGGCCTGCCGCTGGCTACCTACTTCTCCGGCCCCAAAATCAAATGGATTCTGGATAACGTCCCCGGTGTCCGGGCGGCGGCAGAGAAGGGGGACGCCCTCTTCGGCAACATAGACACCTGGGAAATCTGGTGGCTGACCGGTGGCCCCAAAGGTGGCGCTCCCGTGACCGACGTCTCCAATGCCAGCCGCACCATGTTGATGAATCTGGAGACGCTGGACTGGGACCAGGAAATTCTGGACATCCTGGGCATCCCACGCCAGATGTTGCCGGAAATCCGCCCCTCCAGCGACCCTCGGGTTTACGGCTACACACCGAAGGACGGCCCGCTGGGCGCCTCCATCCCCGTCTGCGGCGACCTGGGGGACCAGCAGGCGGCGCTGGTGGGCCAGACCTCCTTCAGCCCCGGCGAAGCCAAGAACACCTACGGCACCGGTTGCTTCATGCTCCTCAACACCGGCACCACCCCCGTCCCCAGCAAGAGCGGCCTGCTGACCACCCTCGGCTACAAATTCGGCGATGCGCCCGCCGTTTATTGTCTGGAGGGCTCCATCGCCATCACCGGCGCGCTGGTCCAGTGGCTGCGGGATAACCTGCGGTTCTTTGACTTCTCCAAACACATTGAGGACTACGCCCGCTCCGTGCCCGATAGCGGCGGCATCTACTTCGTCCCCGCTTTTTCCGGCCTCTTCGCCCCCTACTGGCGCAGCGACGCCCGGGGGATCATCGTCGGCCTGACCCGCTACATCACCAAAGCCCACATCTGTCGCGCCGCGCTGGAGGCCACCGCCTACCAGACCCGGGAGGTGCTGGACGCGATGGAGAAGGACGCCGGGGTTAAACTCACCGCTCTCAAGGTAGACGGCGGCATGGTCTACAACGAACTCCTGATGCAATTCCAGGCCGACATCCTGGGCGTGCCGGTCATCCGCCCGGTGGTGGCCGAGACGACGTCGCTGGGCGCGGCCTACGCCGCCGGCCTCGCCGTCGGCTTCTGGTCCGGCCTGGACGACCTGCGCCGGAACTGGGCGGTGGACAAGACCTGGGAGCCGCAGATGGACGCCGAGACCCGCGAGCGGCTGTACCGGGGCTGGCTGAAGGCCGTGGAGCGCACCTTTGGTTGGGTAGAGTAGACAATCCCGCCCGGACGTAACCGTCCGGGCTCAGAATGCAAAGCCCTTGCGGGCTTTTTAGCCCCCGAAGGGGGCTTTGCAGATTGAGCCCGGCGGTTCACCGCCGGGCGAAGTCTCATCATCTTGCGCTCTGTCAGGAGAGGGCCGAATGGACATCCAGCATATCCCCGTGGACGTGATAGAATCCTTCATGCGCCGGGTCTTTGAGGGACTGGGCGTGCCTCCGGAGGATGCCCGCATCGTCGCCGACGTCCTCATCGCCGCTGACCTGCGGGGGATTGAATCCCACGGCGTCGGCCGCCTCAAGTACTACTATGACCGCCTCCGCGCTGGAGTCCAGTCCACCCGGACCCAGATGGAGATTGTCCGGGAGACGGAGACGACGGCCGTGGTGGACGGCCATCACGGCATGGGCCACGTCATCGCTTATCGCTCCATGCGGATGGCGATGGAGAAGGCCCGGCGGTACGGCCTGGGCGCCGTCGCCGTGCGCAATTCCACCCACTTCGGCATCGCCGGGTACTACGCGCTGATGGCGGCAGCGGAGGGGATGATGGGCTTCGTGGTGACCAACGCCCGTCCGGCCATCGCGCCGACCTTCAGCACCGAGCCGATGCTGGGGACGAACCCCATTGCCTTTGCTGCGCCCAGCGACCTCCCCTACCCCTTCTGCTTTGACGCGGCGACGTCCATCACCCAGCGGGGTAAGATAGAGGTCGCCGCCCGCGCCGAGAAACCGGTCCCGGAGGGGTTGCTGATAGACCCGGAGGGCCGCCCCATCACCGATCCGCTCCGCATCCTGCAGGACCTGGATAAGGGAACAGCGGCCTTTTTGCCCCTGGGCGGGGCCGGGGAGGAGCTGGGCGGGCATAAAGGCTACGGCCTGGCGACGATGGTGGAAATTCTCTCCGCCGCGCTCTGTGGCGGCGCGTTCCTGAAAGACCTGCTGGGATACGCCCCCGACGGCTCCCGCCGCCCCTACATGCTGGGTCATTTCTTCCTGGCGATAGACATTGAGCATTTCGTCCCGCTGGACGTGGCCCGGCGCATCGTGGGGCAAATTATGCGCGACCTGCAGAACTCCCGTAAGGAGCCGGGCCGGGAACGCATCTACGTCGCCGGGGAGAAAGAGTACGAGGCCGAACAGCGGGTTCGCGCCCAGGGCATCCCCGTCAATCCCAACCTCCGGCGGGAACTCCAGATTATGCGGGACGAACTGGGCATCAGTGGCTACGAGGCATATTTCTGAAGGAGGCTCATCAATGGCTGGAGTCAACTGGGAAGAGGTTGCAACTTTACTGAATGCTCCCTGCGACCTGCGACTTGCGACCTGTGACTTGCGCCATGTTCACCAACCGACGTCCCAGAGTATCCATCGCTCATCTTCCCACCCCGCTGGAGATGCTCCCCCGGCTGACGGCCCTGCTGCGGGGCCCCCAACTGTGGGTGAAGCGGGACGACCAGACCGGGCTGGCGACCGGCGGGAATAAGGCCCGGAAACTGGAGTTTCTGGTGGCCGAGGCACTGGCCCAGGGGGCCGACACCCTGGTCACCTGTGGAGCGGCCCAATCCAACCACGCCCGCCAGACGGCGGCGGCTGCCGCCCGCTTCGGCCTGGCCTGCACCCTCGTCCTGCGCGGCCGTCCCCCCGCCCAGGCCCAGGGCAACCTTCTGCTGGACGGACTCCTGGGTGCCGAAATCGTCTGGGCGGAAGACGCCCCTCTGATGGAGCATCTGGAGGAGGTGGCGGAATCGCTGAGGGCCCAGGGCCGCCGCCCCTACGTCGTCCCCTACGGCGGGAGCAACCCGGTGGGGGCCTGCGGCTACGTCGCCGCGATGGAGGAACTGATAGCCCAGGCGGCGCAGGCCGGGGTTTCCTTTGACCACATCGTCCTGGCCTCCTCCAGCGGCGGTACCCAGGCCGGGCTGATGGTGGCGGCCCGGGCGCTGGGCTATCGGGGCCGCATCCTGGGCATCAGCGTGGACCTGCCCGCCGGGCCCCTCCGTCAGCGGATGGCCGAACTGGCCACCCAGACCGCCGACCACCTGGGCCTGCCCCTCTCCTTCGCCCCGGAGGACTTCGCCGTGGAGGACGGCTACCGGGGCGGCGGCTACGGCGTCATCGGGGACCTGGAGCGGGAGGCCATCCGCCTGCTGGCCCGTACCGAGGGGTTGCTCCTGGACCCGGTCTACACCGGGCGGGCCTTCGGCGGCCTGATAGACCTGGTCCGGCGAGGGGCCTTCTCTCCCCAGGAGCGGGTGCTCTTCTGGCACACCGGCGGCATCGCCGGCCTCTTCGCCCGCCCCGATCTGGAGTAGGACGCAGATGGACGCCGATTCTCTGATTCTCTGATTCTCCGATTCTCTGATTCTCCGATTCTCCCATGTGGCCTGCACTCTTCACCCCCCGGGCAGTGGCCCTCGTCGGCTCCGTCGGCGAGGGGAAACTGGGATACTACCTGCTCCGCCAGATGCTGGACGGCGGGTTCCCGCCTGAGCGCCTGGCCGTGGTGAACCCCAAGGGACAGGGCGCGCTGGGCGTCTCCGGCTACCCGTCGGTGGCGGAGGTCGGCGGGCCGGTGGACCTGGCCGTCATCGTCACCCCGGCGGCCATCGTCCCCACCGTCCTGGAGGAATGCGCCCAGGCCGGGGGGCGCGCCGCCGTCGTCATCACCGCCGGGTTCTCAGAAGTGGGCAACGTCGCCGGAGAGGAGGCAATCCGGGAGGTCGTCCGGCGGACCGGCATCCGGGTCGTCGGCCCCAACTGCGCGGGCATCGTCAACACCCACCACGCCCTCTTCCCCACCCTGGAGACGCGCCCCCCGGCGGGCTCCGTCTCCCTGGTCGCCCAGAGCGGCGCCGTCGGCGGCGTCTTCCTGGCCTGGGCCAAAGAGCACGGCCTGGGAATCGCCAAGTTCATCAGTTACGGCAACGGGGCCGACCTGAACGAGCGGGATTTCCTGGCGTACCTGGCCGGAGACCCCGAGACGCAGGTGGTGGCCCTCTACATCGAGGAGGTGACGGAGGGGCGGGAGTTTCTGCGCGCGCTGGCCTCGTGCACGCGCCACAAGCCGGTGGTCGTCATCAAAGCCGGACGGACGGAGGCGGGCCGACGGGCCACCCTCTCCCACACCGGCTCTATGGCCGGCGCCGATGCAGTGTACGACGCCGCGCTCCGTCAGTGCGGGGCGCTGCGGGTGGCCTCGCTGGAGGAGATGTTTGACCTCTGCCTGGGCTTCACCGCCCTGCCGCCGGTACGGGGCCGCCGGGTGGTCATCGTCACCAACTCCGGCGGGCCGGGGGTCCTGACCGCCGACCGGGCGGAGGAGGTGGGGCTGACGGTCGCCGAGCCATCCCCGGCGCTGCGGGAGCGGCTCTCCGCCTTCCTCCCCCCGTACTGCGGCCTCTCCAACCCCATTGACCTGACGGTGGAGGGGACGGAGGAGGGGTACCGGCGGACCTTGACGACCCTCCTGGAGGAATACGACGCGGCGGTGGCGCTGAACATCGCCCCGGCCTACCTGGATTCGGTCCCGCTGGCGCGCGGGGTGGTGCAGGCGGCGCGGGAGAGCGGCAAGCCGGTGGCCGCCGCCTTCCTCCCCGGCCCCATCGTCGCCGAGGCCATCCGCTACCTGCGGGAGCAGGGGGTCCCCAACTTCGCCACCGGCGAGCGCGCGGTGGCGGCGCTGGCGCGGCTGGCGGAGTATTACGCCGTCCAACGCCACTCCGCTTCGCCGCGTCGCTCACTCCAAGTGGCGGAGCGGAGTGCGGTTCTCCTGGAGCCAGACCTGATGGCCTGGCTGCGGGAAAACGGCATCCCCGTCCCAGCGTTCCGCACGGCCCGGAGCGCCGACGAAGCGGTGGCGGCGGCCCGGGAGATCGGCTACCCGGTGGTGATGAAGGTCGTCTCCCCGCAGATTCTGCACAAGTCGGAGGTCGGCGGGGTCATCCTGGGCATCGCCGACGACAACGCCGTCCGCGCCGGATTCACGCGCCTGGCCGGGGTCGCCGCCGGGCGGGACTTCCGGGGCGTCGTCCTCTATCCCTTCATCCGGGACGCGCAGGAGGTGCTGGTGGGGTTGTTCCGGGACCCGCAGTTCGGCCCGGTGGTGGCCTTCGGGGCCGGGGGCATCTACGCCGAACTGCTGGGGGACGTCGCGCTGCGGGTGGCGCCGGTGGACCGGGAGGAGGCACTGGCGATGATTCGGGAGACCCGTATGGCGGCCCTGCTGGCGGGCGCGCGCGGCCGTCCCCCGGGCGACCTGGACGCGCTGGCCGACCTCATCGCGCGGGTCTCCCACCTGCCGTTCCTCTACCCGGAAATCGCCGAGATGGACCTGAACCCGGTCTTCGTCTTCCCCCGGGGCGTCCTGGTGGGCGACGTCCGCCTCATCGCCGATTCTCGCTGATTCCCTGATTCCCTGATTCTCCGATTCTCCCTGATGCGGTGCTACCCCATCCGATTGCCGGTCTTTGAGGGACCGCTGGACCTCCTGCTCCAGTTGATTGAACGGGAGGAACTGGATATTACTGCCGTCTCGCTGGCCCAGGTGACGGACCAGTACCTGGCGATGGTGGAGGAGATGGGCCGGCAGAGCCTGGCCGACCTGACGGCCTTTCTGGTGGTGGCGGTGAAACTGGTGCTCATCAAGAGCCGGGTGTTGCTACCGGGGTACCGCCCCCGGGGCGGCGAGGCGGATGAGGTCGCGGCGGACCTGATCCGGCAACTGGAGGTCTACCGGGCCTACCGGGTTGTCGCGGGGGAACTGGCGCGGTTGGAGGAGCGGGGCTGGCGGGCCTACGTGCGGGTACCGCCGTCCGACGAAGCCCGGGCGGAGAGGGCCGACCTCTCCGCCGTCCTCTCCGGCGTGACGCTGGAGGACCTGCTCCTGGCGGCGCAGGAGGCGCTGCGGGCGCATCCGGCCCCTCCGGTGGAAACGGTCATCGCCCCGCCCCTGTTCACAGTCGCCGAACAGATGGAACGGATTCGGGAACGGCTGGCCCGGACGGGCCGTCTCCTCTTCCAGGACCTGCTGGCGGAGATGACCCGACGGGCAGAAATCATCGTCACCCTGCTGGCCGTGCTGGAACTGATCAAACAGGAGGTCGTCCAGGTCCGGCAGGAGGGACTGTTCGGGCCGATTTTCATCTACCCCAGCCAGAGGTGAAAGGAGGCAAAAGCAAGATGGACATTGCCCAGATTGCCACAGCGGCCGCCGCCTTGCTGGCCCCGTACCTGGCCAGAGCAGCCGAGGCCGCCGCCAAGAAGGCCGGCGAAAGGGCCTGGGAGAAGGTGGAAGCCCTCTACCAGGCCATCCGCCGCAAGTTCGCCGCCGATCAGGACGAGTACGCCCAGAAGACCCTCCAGCGCCTGGAGGCGCAGCCGACCG
>DAOTWL010000121.1:0-5742 GCA_034435875.1 Anaerolineae bacterium | reverse complement strand
AACGCGGATGAACGCGGATTTTTCTTTGTTTTACATCTTCTTTATCTGCGTCCATCTGCGTCCGCCTTTTCCTTTGGGACGCGGATCAACGCGGATGAACGCGGATTTTTCTTTGTTTTACATCTTCTTTATCTGCGTCCATCTGCGTCCATCTGCGTCCGCCTTCTCTCCCTACGGGTAGACCCGCTTCAGGGTGCGGGGGAAGGGGATGGCCTCCCGCAGGTGGTCAATGCCGCAAATCCAGGCCACCGTCCGCTCCACGCCCAGGCCGAAGCCGGAGTGAGGCACCGACCCGTACCGGCGCAGGTCAATATACCACTCAAACGCCTCCCGGGGCAGGTTCCACTCCTTCAGCCGCTGCACCAGCAGGTCGGGGTCGGAGATGCGCTCGGAGCCGCCGATAATCTCGCCGTACCCCTCCGGCGCCAGCAGGTCCACGCTCTTGCAGACCTCGGGCCGTCCCGGCCAGGGCTCCATGTAGAACGCTTTGGCCCGGGTGGGGTAGCCGTAGACAAACACCGGCTTCTCCAACCGCTTCGTCAGTTCCGTCTCGTGCGGGGAGCCGAAATCGTCCCCCCACTCTATCTTCAGCAGTTCCCGCAGTTCTTCGTCCTCGGTCTCCTGACGGATGCGGGCCAGGAGGTCCAGCGCCTCGTCGTAGGAGATGCGGGGGAACGGCGGCTCCACTTTCTCCAGCGGACGGGTATCCCGCTCCAGAAGCGCCAGTTCCTGGGCCCGCTCCCGCAGGCAGGTCTGCACGATATGGGTGACGAACTGCTCTTCTATCTCCATCAACCCGTCCAGGTCACAGAAGGCGATTTCCGGCTCCACCATCCAGAACTCAGTCAGGTGGCGGCGGGTTTTGGACTTTTCGGCGCGGAAGGTGGGACCGAAGCAGTAGACCCGCCCGAACGCGTAGATGTTGGCCTCGTTATATAACTGGCCCGACTGGCTGAGGTACGCCGGTTCGCCGAAGTAGTCGGTCTGGAAAAGAGTGGTCGTCCCTTCACAGGCCGCCGGGGTGATGATGGGGGTGTCCATATTGATGAAACCGTGGCCGTCCAGCCAGTCCCGAATGGCGCGGATGACGGTGGCGCGCACCCGCAGGACCGCCCACTGCCGCCGGGAGCGAATCCAGAGGTGGCGGTGGTCCAGCAGGAAATCCACCCCGTGCTCTTTGGGCTGGATGGGGTACTCGTCGGCAATCTGGACCACCTTCAGGTCGGTGACGCTCAGTTCGTAACCCGAAGGGACACCGGGGGCGCGGGGGTCCTGCCGGACCACACCGGTCACAATCAGGGACGATTCCTGGGTCAGCCGGGCCGCCGCCGCGAAGACCTCCTCCGGCACGTCTTTCTGGAAGACAACACACTGGATGAACCCCGTACCGTCCCGCACCTGGAGAAACTGGAGTTTCCCCTTGTCGGTGCGGTTATAGAGCCATCCCTGGAGGGTGACTTCCTGACCGACATACCGGGCAATGTTCTCAATCCGGACGACTTCTGCCATTGGGCGCCCCCCGTAAGATGAATCTTGCGCTCCATTGTACCGCAAAACGACCAGGGCGCAACCGAAGCCTTGCAGGAAACCCCGCTTCGGTTTATAATGCCTCCCGGCGGGGTCGTATGTACATAGAGGTCGCCGTCGCCAAAGTGGCCAAATGGGCCAGTCCGGAGAGCGGGGACACGCTGGAGATGATTGAGCGCCCCCGGGGCGGCTTCTCCTTCGCTCTGGCCGACGGGCAGGGGTCGGGGCGAGCCGCGAAGGCCATCAGCCAGCAGGTGGCCCGCAAGGCCATCGCCGAACTGGCCGAAGGGGTGCGGGACGGTGCCGCCGCCCGGGCCGCCCACGACTTCCTTTACACCCACAAGGGCGGGCGGGTCTCCGCCACCCTGAACATCCTCTCCGTGGACCTGACGACCGGCACGCTGGTCCTCTCCCGCAATAACCCCCATCCGGTCATCGTGGTGAGGCCGGACGGAGAAGTGGAATTGCTGGACGCGCCGTCCCAGCCGGTGGGGATTTATCCCCGCACCCGCCCGGCCATCACCGAGGTGGCGCTGGAGCCGGGCCTGGCCGTCGTCGTCTACACCGACGGGCTGGCGCTGGCCGGTGAGGGGCGGGGCGGGCCGATGGACCTTCCCGCTACCGTCGGGGAGATGGCCGCGCGCGGCCTGGATGCCCGGCAGATGGCGGATGAGTTGCTGGCCCGCGCACTGGCGCTGGAGGCCCACCGCCCCCGGGACGACATCAGCGTCCTGGTCCTCCGCGTTCACCCCGAAACTGGCGACCCGGTTCGCCGTCTGCACGTTCAGGTCTGTACGGGCACATAGATGAGACGGCTGGATCCCCGCACCTTTCGGGCTTACCTTCGGGATACCCGGCTGCTGGTCCGGGAATTCCGCTATTCCATCCTGATGTTCCTCATCCTGGTGCTGGTCGGAACGGTGACGCTGCGATTCGCCTACGATGCCGACCGGCCGTTGAGTTGGGGAGACGCCCTGGATACCACCGTCAAACTGATGTTCTTTGAAACGACCCACGAGTACCCCCGGACATGGCCGGCCCAGGTAATCTTCTTTCTCTGGCCCCTCCTGGGGTTGGTGCTGGTCGTGAACGGCGTGGTTCAGTTCTGGACCGCCCTCTTCAATCGGCGGGAGCGGCGGGAAGCCTGGGAGGTGGCTGTGGCATCTACGTATCGGAACCACATCGTGGTCTGCGGACTGGGCAAAGTGGGGTACCGGGTCATTCTCCACCTTCTGGGGATGCAATACGAGGTGGTCGGCGTGGAGAAAAACCCGGAGGCGAGATTCCTCCCCCTCATCCGTCAGAAGAAAGTGCCGGTCATCGTGGGGAATGCCCGCCAGCGGGACGTCCTGGAGAAAGCCGGTGTGCGCGCCGCCTCCGCCATCGTCGCCGCTACCGAGGACGACCTGACCAATCTGGACATCGGGCTGGAGGCGCGGCTATTAAACCCCAACATCCTGGTGGTCCTGCGGCTGTTTGACCAGGACCTGGCCGAGCGGGTCCGGGAGGGCTTCGGCTTTCAGGCCGCGTTCAGTACGTCGGCGCTGGCGGCCCCGGCCCTGGCGGCCGCTGCCACCCGCGCGGCGGTGGAGTACTCCTTCTACCTCAACGACGTCCTTCTCAACGTCAGCCGCCTGACGGTCAACCCCGGTTCGGCGCTGGACGGGCGCCGGGTGGGGGAAGTGGAGCAGGAACTGGACCTATCAATTCTGTTCGTTTCCGACCCGTCAGGGGCGGATTTCCACCCGCCTGCCGACCGGATGTTGAAGACGGGGGACCAACTGGTAGTCTTTGCCTCGCTGGAGGCACTGGTATGCCTGAACCGGATGAACCGGGCAGAAGAATGTCCACCGGAGGGGCGGAAGCGTCCGGGCTGGCTGAGCCGACTGGGGAGGTAGAAGAGGGACGACAGACCACAGACGATAGACCACAGACCGCAGACCTCAGACCCCAGACAACGATAGTCAGTGGTCCGTCGTCAGTGGTCAAAATCGGAGTTGTCGGGCCTTGCGGGGCGGGGAAGAGCACGCTGGTGCGGGCCCTGCGGGAGCGCGGCGTCGCCGCCCGCGAAATCGCCCAGGAGCACTCCGGCGTCCCCGCGATGTGGCAGCGCATCACCCGGCCCGACCACCTGGTCTATCTGGACGTCTCCCGGGAGACGGCGGAGCGGCGGCTGGAGCGGGAACTCCCCCCGGCCTGGTGGGCGGAGATGACCACCCGGCTGGCCCACGCCCGCGCCCACGCCGACCTGATTGTGGAGACCGACGAACTGACGCCCGAAGACGTCGCAGAGCGGGTGCTGGAGTTTCTGGCTCTCAAATGAACCGACGCGCCGACATCCTTCCCCTGCTTCTGCTCCTGGCCGTCGCAATGGCGGCCTCGGCCCCCCTCTGGGGGCCGGGCATCGTCAACACGCGCGGCGGGGGAGATAGCCCCTTTCTCCTCCAGCGCGTCCACCAGATGGCGGCTAATCTGCAGGCCGGTGTCTTCCCCGTCCGGTGGATGCCAGACGCCACCTACGGCCTGGGCTACCCCTTCTTCAGTTACTACGCCGCCCTCCCCTACTACCTGGCGGGCCTGCTGGTGGTCGCCGGGCTGGACATCCTCACCGCCATTAAAATCACCCAGACCCTGGGCTTCCTGGCGGCGGCGCTGGCGATGTACGGCTGGATGCGCCGCCTGACCGCCCGGCCATGGGCGGCCTGGCTGGGAGCCGTCGCCTACACCGTCGCCCCTTTCCACCTGGTCAACGTCTACGTGCGGGGCGATTCCCTTTCCGAATTCTACGCCTTCGTCTTCTACCCCCTCATCCTCTGGGCGCTGGACCTTCCCGAAGGCCGTCCGCTCCGACGGACCGGGGTCGCGCTGGCCTACGCCGGCCTTCTGCTCACCCACAACATCTCTGCCTTCATCTTCACCCCGTTTGTGCTCCTGTATGTGCTGATGCGCCGCCCGGACCGGCAAACGCTGAAAGACCTGGGCGCTCTGGGGCTGGGGCTTCTCCTCTCCGCCTGGTTCTGGCTCCCTGCCCTGGGCGAGAGCAACCTGGCCCAACTGGGGACGGTCACCCAGGGGTATTTCCACTACGTCAACCACTTCCGCGCGCGGAATCTGGTGCAGGACGGCTTCTTTTTTGACTATTCCCTCTCCTCCCCGAGCCGGACTCCCTTTGCAATGGGGCTTCCCCAGGCCGTCGGCGCGGCGTTGGGGGGACTGGTGTTGCTGGTCAGGTTACCTCACCCCTCCCTCGCCGCCTTCGGCGGCACCCCCTCCCCTGAAGTTTGGCTTTTTCGGGGGAGGAGGTTAGAAAATCGCCCAAAATGGCCTCCTGCCCGGCCAGAAGAACAAAAAGAAAATATTTTTCACTGCGGCGGCGGAGCCGCCGCAGTGAAAAATAAGCTTTCTTTTATGCTTTGGAAGCGGTTGGAGGCCTATCCAGGAAGACTTTGGGCAAAAAGGCCAAAGTTGAGGGGAGGGGGTAACGGCGTAGCCGCTGGGGGAGGGGCGAGGACCACCGCGTACCTGCTGCTGGGGCTGGTCATCTCCACTCTGATGATTACGCCCCTCAGCAAACCCCTCTGGGACCACCTGCCGCTGCTGCCGATGGTCCAGTTCCCCTGGCGCTTTCTCTCCGTCCAGGCCCTGTTCGCGGCCGCCGCGCTGGGGAGCGTGCCCGGCACTGTGAAAGCGCCCGGCACGTCCCTCATTTCGCTCCTTTGTGGCTTCATCCTCATTGCCGCCGTGCTGGTCCCTCTCCACCCCGATCGTCTCCCCATCGGCCCGGAGGAGGTGACGCGGGAGCGGCTCCTGCTCTACGAACTCTTCACCGGCAACATCGGGACGACCATCCGGCACGAGTACCTCTACCGTGAGGTCATCCCCCGCCCCTTCACATCCGACGCGGTGATAGAGCCGGACGCGCCGCCGAGGGCGATCCCGCTGGACGGGGCGCGCCTGGAGGCGACGCAAATAGAATCCGCACCCACCCGTCAGGTCTGGCGGGTGGCGGGCGAAGGGGGCGGTATCGCCTTCCCCCTTCTCTACTGGCCCGGCTGGCGGGCCAGTGTGGACGGCGAACGGGTGGAGGTGGGGCCGGTGGAAGGGTCCGGCTACCTGGCCCTGCGGGTCCCGCCCGGCGAGCACATCGTGGTGCTCTGGCTGGGCCGCACCCCACTGCGGGCGATGGCGGAGGGCCTCTCCCTGGCCACCGTCCTG
>DAOTWL010000120.1:0-2527 GCA_034435875.1 Anaerolineae bacterium | reverse complement strand
TCCGCCAGGAAGCAGCAGAAGCGCTGCTCCTCTATGTCGCCGTTCGCGTCCTGGAAGCAGGTCTCCAGGGCCTCCAGCACTTTCCCCTGATTGGCCGCCGTGAAGATGGCATCCGCTTTCATCTCACACCTCCTTCTTGCCGTCTGGCTCCTCCAGAAGCAGGGGCAGAAGTTCCCCTTCTTCTGCGCATGCCCCTTTGCCTAATAACTGCCGTTCCATCCGGGCGATGCGCTCCTCCAGTTCCAGGTAGCGGTGGCGGATTTCCTCCAGCGCCCCCGCCAACGGGTCGGTGATGCGGTTGTGCTCCAGCGCCGTCTCCGGGCGGGCGCCGTTGCCCAGCCGGGCCACGTGCGCGGGCACCCCCACCACCGTCGCATAGGCCGGCACCGACCGCACCACCACCGACCCCGCGCCGATGCGGGCATACTCCCCCACGGTGATGGGCCCCAGCAGGATGGCCCCCGCGCCGATGACCACCCCGTTGCCGACCGTGGGGTGTCGCTTCGTCTTCTGACGGCTGGTCCCGCCCAGCACCACCCCCTGGTACAGAATCACATCATCCCCGACCTCCGCCGTCTCCCCGATGACCACCCCCATCCCGTGGTCAATGAAGACGCGCCGCCCGATGCGCGCGCCGGGGTGAATCTCCACCCCCGTCAGCGCCCGGTTCAGGTGGGAGACCAGGCGGGCCAGCAGGTAGCGGCGCTTCCGCCACAGGAAGTGGGCCATCCGGTGCAGCCACAGCGCGTGCACCCCCGGATAGCACAGGATGACCTCCCACTTTGACCGGGCCGCCGGGTCGTTCTCCAGTGCGGCCCGAACATCTTCCCGCAACCGCTCTACCACACGACGAATTCCCTTAGGCACCCACGTATTTCGCATAGACTCCTCTGGCTTCGGTTTCGTCCCGTGCCCCCTTGATCAGCGTGCGTCCGTCAGCAAAGACGGTCAACTTGTAGGGCTCGGCCCGGAACCGGAGCAAATACTCGTTCCTGACCACCTCCCCGACCCGCCGCAGGCGCTCTTCCAGGCGCTCCAGCGGAATGTGGCCGTCTCCGCGCGGGGTGATCTGGAAGGCGTCCTCCCCACAGAGTTCCACCACCCGGTCGGCCTCCCGCGCGGTCAAGAAGTCAAACCGGCTCTCATCGCAGGCCGGACAGCGGCGCTCCCCCTTACGGAGGGAGAGCGCCTCCCATATCCCTTCCCAGACGTCCACAAAAATCAGCGGCGGGTCGGGCTCCGCCTGCCCGGTGAGGATCTTCAGCGCCTGGACCACCTCCAGCGAGGCGACGACATTCACCGCCGCCCCCAGGACGCCGACGGTGTCGCAGGTGGGCGTCGTCCCCGGCGCAGGTTTCTTGAGAAGCATACACCGGAAACAGACGGTCCGGCCGGGCAGGAAAGTCGTCGTCATCCCGTAGGTGGCGACGACGGCGCCGTAGACCCAGGGCCGCCGATGTTTGACGCAGACGTCGTTGATCAGGTAGCGGGTCTCAAAGTTGTCCGTCCCGTCCACCACCAGGTCCACCCCGTCCAGCAGCCGCTCCGCGTTGCGGGGGGCCAGGTCGGCGACCACCGGCTCCACCCGGACCTCGGAGTTGATGCGGGCCAGTTTGTCCGCCGCCGCGACGGCTTTGGGCAGGCCCGCCGTCACATCCGTTTCGTCAAAGAGGACCTGCCGCTGCAGGTTGTGAAGTTCCACTACATCCCGGTCAATGAGGCGCAGGAAGCCGACGCCGGCGCGGGCCAGCCCGTCGGCGATGACGGTGCCCAGCGCGCCGCAGCCGACGACGGCGACGCGGGATGCGCGTAGCCGCGCCTGCCCCTCCGGGCCGATCTGGGGCAGGAGGACCTGCCGGGCGTAGCGATTCGGTCGGGTCACCATATCGTTCAAGGTGACGGTTGCCTTCGGAGGAGCCGCATGGAGTTGGCCAGGATGCCCACATCGGGCAGGGATTGGGCCGCCGCGGCCACCACCGGGGGCAAAATCCCCAGCGCCGCCAGCATCAGTCCCACCACATTATATACCGCAGCAAACGCCAGATTCATCTTGACCACGCCCATCGTCTGGCGCGCCAGGCGAAAAACCTCCGGTACAAGAGCCCAGTCCTCCCGCATGCGAGCGACGTGCGCGGCCTCCAGAGCGATGTCCGTGCCCGCTGCCCCCATCGCGATGCCGACATCCGCCTTCGCCAGAGCAGGGGCGTCGTTCACGCCGTCGCCGATCATCACGACGGTGTGCCCCTGGGCCTGGTACTCCTCCACGACCCGAATCTTGTCCTCCGGCAACAAGCCGGCGCGGTAGGCCACGCCGAGTTGCTCCGCCAGCGGCGCGGCCACCCGTTCGTTATCGCCGGTCAGCAGTTCTACCCGCCTGACGCCGACCGTGCGCAGTTCGGCAAGCGCCCGGGGGACCTGGGGGCGGAGCGTGTCGGCAGCGGCCAGGACGCCGATGATTCTGCCATTACAGGAGACAAGCAGGGTCGTCTTGCCCTGTTCTTCCAGTTGCTGCACCTGGGGTAACGAC
>DAOTWL010000119.1:0-10167 GCA_034435875.1 Anaerolineae bacterium | reverse complement strand
CAGAATCTCTTCATAGCCATCAAAGGGGAAACCACCAGCAGAAGTCACAGCGGCGTCGTAGTTCTTCGCCCAATCATCGAAAAGTTGCGTGCGATCTGTTTGGCTCATACTTAACCGTATCCTTTGCGACGAGCGGGCTAACGGCACCGAGCTCAGCCGCAGCGCGGAGCGAGGGAGCGTAGCGACCGAGCGGAGCGGGGTCGGCTTGAGCCGCGTGTTGGGCGGCTTATGGTTATATTTGACCCTTCTTGATAAGCACAGGAACGAGATGTTCAGGAAAACCTTGTAGTTGAATTTGAATACGCCCCAATTCAAATGCCTCTTCCACTGTCTTACCTGCACTCAACGCTTGATAAAAACCGACCGAAAAAGCAATAGCAGCCTTATCACTGATTTCCCGCTTCATACCAACGACATAATCTATATGCTCGGCTATGGCCCTTGCCTGATTTTCTGCATAACAAGCGTTCAGCACAACGCATTTCACCTGCCTGGAAAACTGCTCAAACAACGCAGCCAATGCTCCGGGATCCACAACATGGGCTTGCCTGCTTTCATCCTCAAAACACAGGGCTCCTTTGGGTGTACCGTGACCAGAAAAATGGACGATTTGAGGTTGCACATCTAAAAGCGCCCTGGCAATATCTCTGGGGCGAAGGGAAAGACAAGGCAAGGCCAAGATGAAACGCTCTCGCTGCTTAGCAAGTGTAAGCTGTTCCTTAATTTCCCGGAACTCTTCACCTAACCGTAAACGAGAGGCGTTAGTTGGATCAGCAGCAATAAAGAGAATTGCAACCACACGGGTATCGGGTACATACTCTTCTAATAGTTTTACGACTTGTTTAACTAATGATATAAACACATCAACAGATATACCTTTTTGAGCCAAGGTTCGTATCGTCGTAACAGGCGGAAGCGCAATGGGGATACAGGCTTCGGATTCGGCTATGTTCGTAATGTATAATGGGACCACACTCAAATAACCAGGGACTTGACTACCCAATGTTATCACGCCAAAAAGATTACCACAGTGCATGCCTAAATTGAAGCAGCGGGCATGGACTTCATCATATCTGGTTTCTACTTCCACTGACATCAACTTCAGCTCATCAATTCCCTTCAGCATTAAATCCTTAAAATCATTTCCCCCACATATGAGGTCAAACCTCTCCGTTGAAAGCCCAAGGATGCGTAATGACATCTTAGCTTGCATTGCTATAGAATGGTATTCATTACGTTCTTTTTGTAACGACATCCATAGCGAAGCGGTTGCGAAAAATGCTCCCTCGAATGCTGCACGATGTGTCTTCATAACCCGGACTCCTTAGACCGCTCAAGAATACTACCAGCCGCCCAACATGGAATTAGGTTGACGATGTCCGTGTAACAGCCTATATCTGGCAATCGTCCGCCTAAACAGCAAATTTGTGACATTTGCCGGAATTGTGCTACAATTATGACATCATCCACCTAAACAGCAAAATTTTGACAATACCACCACCCCCTTTCATACTAATGGAGACCGGCCTGTGGTCGGGGCGATCCCGGCACAGAGGTGTTTGCGTTGGGAAAGAGTAGTTAAATTATACCCCCAATGCCCATCCTGTCAAGTTCTATACCCCTGCTATCCCCCGGGTAGAGAATATTTTTTTTCATTATGGCGGCTTCGCCGCTGCAATGAAAAATATTCTTTATACCACCTGGCTCTGGGCTACATCTATGAGCCACGAAGCTGGGAATACTGGGAGTTATGGGTAATGAATTCGGCGATGACGGCGGGGCGGGTGGGGGCGCTCAGAGTCCCCCTTTCCCCGGAATGGGGGTACAATCCCCAGCCGGATCGCCTCCTGAATATCCCCCACGAACACGTCGGTAGGTTTTTTACTGTAGTCGGGTACCAGCGGACGATCGCCCAGTTCATCCACTGTGGTATCGGCGGCGAGGACTTCCTCCGGCGGATGGAGCACCCAGCGCTCCACCAGGTAGCGCGCCTCCTGATATTCCGGGGGGAGAGGAACACCATATTTGCGATGCGCTTCTAGGGCGGTGGTGAGAGTGGCCTGAGCCCGCGCCAGGCTCACCCGATACAGCCGCATCCCCATCTTCTGCTCCGCTTTTTCCACGAGATTGCGCTGAAATTCCTGGGGCGTCAGTTCGCGGGTGGGAAACATGTCCTTGATCCCCCCGCGCCACGGGAACCCGAAGTCAATCAGGAAGAGCAGCGCCTGCACGGCCCCGTTGGCCCGTTCCCAGGCCACGATGACCTCCTGCTGCCATGGGTGGTCGGGGTCGGTCATATAGGCCGCGTGGAACCGATCCGGGCCCAGGGCGAGGACTGCCGGATGGACGGGCCGGATGCCGCAGCGGGCCAGTCGGCCCAGCGCTTCCTCTGCCGCCCGGCGGACCCGGGGGGAGGGAGCCGTATGGGCTATCGCACAGAGAAGGTCTGCATCCAGATCGGTCGCGTTCCGCTCCCCTTCTTTGACCATTTCCTGCAGCATCCTCTCTCCGCCGCCCTCCTCTTCGGCGAATCGGTACACCCTGAGCATGAACATCTCCGCCTCTGTCGGATTGCTGGCCTGGCGCAGGGAGCGGGCCAGGCCATGGATGCCCATCCGGAGCACCGCTTTTGCCGAACGGAGGTCTTCCGGGCGGAGGTCTCGAGGGGAAAAATACCGGCCAGGATCAGAGATGTCTACCTCCTCCCCCATCTGCTTGAGGACCACCAGCGTGATCATCCGGACATCTAAGGGGAGTTTCCGCTGGCGTCGGACCTGCTGCCAGAGATAGTCCACCACCTCCGGGCTTTTCAGGTCGGCTATGATGAGCATCAAGGCATCCCGTTCCTCATCGGATGCGCGCTCCATCTGTGCCAGCAGAGCGTCCAGCACCGGGCCGTGTCCGACTTCGGCCATCAATGCCCGCAGGTTGGCCTCCAGGTCCTCTTTATCCAGTTCGCCCCGGGCACATTGCTGCAGCAAGGCATCCACTCGGGGGGCGGTCAGCACGCGCGGGGCAATGGCTGCTTCTTCTGCTTGCTTTTCTTCACCATTCTTCCTCCTGCTTTCTCTGAAAACTCCAGATTCAACCTGTGGTGGGGATTTTGCAGCGGGCGGCAACCTCTACCCTCTCACCATCACCAACCCACTGGGGCGCTGGGGCGGGCGTTTCTCCTCCGGCCGGGCCGGCCGCATCGCCCGGGCCAGTTCCAGGGCGCGGGCGGCCTTCTGGGCGACCTCCTCCTCCCCCCGGTCCCCCATGTCCTGCACCACTCGCTCCAGGAGCGCCAGGAACGAGTCGGTCAGCATCGGCGAATTGGCCTCCAGGACCTGCCGCATTGTCTCCTCGTCCGGTGCCTCCAGCAATCCGGTCAGCAGGCGGAGTTCCGGCGGCACCTGCTCCTGGAGGATGCGGATGACCAGTTGCCAGACCTCCTGCAGGCGGGAGAAGGTCTCCCGGTCGCCGGCCTGCTGGGCGCCCTCCATCTCGGAGGCCAGAACGTTCAGGAACAGGTCATCCAGTTCCACCAGCCGACGACGGGCCAGGAGTTCCGGCTGTTCCGAGGTCAGCAGGTCCCGCAACAGGCGCAGTTTGGCCTGCACTTCCTCCCGGGCCTGGGCCCGGATGTGCTCCCGAATCTCCATCACCTCTCCCCGCAGCGCTTCCAGCCGTTTGCGCTTCTCCTCGTCCGTCTCGCTTTCTATGCGGCGGGTCAGTTTCTGGAAGAAGAGATAATCCACCAGCGGCTGCCCGAAAGTGACCAGCACCGCACGGGTCGCCGGGTCCTCGGCCTCCACCAGCAGGTCCAGCAGTTTCTCCCGCGTCGGTTCGGCCTGCAGGGCCTGGAGCGCGCGGGAGCGGGCGGCCAGTTTGCGGCCCACTACCGTCTGCTCCAGGAGCAGCGCGCGCAATGCCATCAGTTGCTGGAAGGCATCGGTCAACCCCATCGCGTCGGCCTGCTCCAGGTTCAGGGAGAGGATGCGGAAGAAACTCTCGTCCAGCATCGCTTCGTTTTCCTGGATCAGAGCCATCCGCTCCTCCGGGGTGGATGCCTCCAGCAATCGCTTCAGGAGGTCCGCCCGGTCTCGCTGGGCCTGCATCATCTCCGGGGTGACGCCGTCGGCCTCCAGCACCCGGTTGACCAGACTCTCATAGGTGAGGAAGACCTGGGGATTGAGCAGGTAACTCTTCCGCTGCTCCTGGGGGAGTGTGGTCATCACGGCGCGGGAGAGGGCACCGATGGCCTGCTGCCGCTCCATATCAGTCCGTCCGGCGGCCATAGGCATGTAGACCAGCGCTAGTTCCTTGCGCGGGTCGTGGTAGATGAAGGGGACCTCCAGAATACTGGTGAACCCGCAGGCGGGGCAGATGGCCAGGTTGACCTGACCGGCCAGGAGTCGGGCTTTGGCCGAGGGGTCCATTTCCGTATCCAGGATTTGCTCCAGGGGCATCCCAAAAGACTGTCGGCAATTGGGACAGGTCACTCGGGCCATCAGTTGTTGAGCCATTTTCCTCCTTTGAGAGATCGTTTTCACACAAAGACATGGAGACACAAAGGTTTCCTTTGTGCCTTTGTGTCTTTGCGTGAGATTAACCGAAAGGGACGGGGAGACTCTCACGTCGGGGGCGGGGGAGGCTGAAAGAGAAGACGGCTCCCTTCCCCGGCTCGCTCTCCACCCAGATGCGCCCCCCATGGGCCTCCACAATCGCCCGGGCCAGGTAGAGGCCCAGGCCAACGCCGCCCGCCTGCCGGACCGACGCCTCATCCACCCGGTAGAAGGACTCAAAGATACGCCCCTGTTCGGTCGCGGGAATGCCGATGCCCTCGTCGCTGACCGAAATGATCACTTCCCCGGGCCGGACCTCCCCCCGGATGCGGATCCGTCCTCCCTCCGGCGAGTATTTGATGGCATTGGAGACCAGGTTGTTCAACACCTGCTCCAGACGCAGCGGGTCTCCCTGGACAGTGGGGAAGTCCGGGGGGAAGCGGAGAGCGATGTCATGCCGGTCGGTCTGGGGCTGGAACCGCTGGACGACCCGCCGGGCCAGCATCTCCAGGTCTACCTCTTCCTGCCGGAGCGGCAGCGCCCGGGCCTGGATGCGTGAAGCGTCCAGCAAGTCGGTGATGAGACGGTCCAGCCGCCGGGCCTCGTCCTGAATCCCCCCGGCCAGTTCTCGGACTGTCTCCGGGTCCCATTGGGCGTCCGGGCGGGCCAGCGTTTCGGCGTATCCCAGAATCGTCGCCACCGGCGTCTTCAGTTCGTGGGAGACGACGGAGACGAAGGTGGATTTGAGCCGGTCCGCCTCCCGAAAGCGGGTGATGTCCCGCACGTTGGCGATGATGTTGACCAGTCTCCCCTCCCGGTCCAGGAGGGGGGCATAGGTGATGCCCACGCTGAGGACGCCGCCGGTCCGCCGGCGCAGGTCTCCCTCCACGTAGAGGACGGTCTTCCCCCGGGACTGGGCCAGGGGCCAGCCGCCCGCGGTGGCCCGGCTCAGGTCCATCTCCGTATCCCGCCGGGCCCACCGGATGACCTCGTCGTGGTGGCGGCCGACCGCTTCCGCCGCTGACCAGCCGGTCATCTCCGCCAGTGCGCGGTTGAAGACGGTGATGCGCTGGCCGGGGTCCAGAATCATCACCCCGTCGGCGCTGGATTCCAGGATGGCGTCCAGGCGGCGCTTCTCCTGGGCCAGCCGCTGGTACAACTGGGCGTTGTGGACGGCGATGGCGGCCTGGTCGGCGAAACTGACCAGGACCTGCCGGTCGTCCGCCGTGAAGGCCGCGCCGTAGGCCCGGATGACGTAGAGGACGCCGAGCAGTTCCTGCCCGATCCGCATCGGGAGGGCGATGATCTGGCTGAAGGGCAGGCCAGTCCGCAGGGCGACCTCCGCCAGTTTCGCCTCCAGGTCCGGAATCCGGAAGAGAAACGGGTCCACCTGTTCGGGAATGTCCGCCAGCAGGAGGGAGAAGTAGTCCTGGAGCCGGGCGGGGAAGCCCCGCGCGGCCCGGATGATGAACCGGCCGTCCGGCTCCCGGACGGCGATAAGGGCCGCCTGTCCGCCCAGCATCTCCATGGCCGCCTGCAGCACTTCGGCCAGGACGGTATCCAGGTCCAGTTGGGCGGTCAGCGCCCGGCTGATTTTCAGCAAGTAGTCCCGCTGGCGAATCCAGTAACTGGCGAACATGGACGACGGACGACGGACGACGGACGACGGATGACGGACGACGGACGACTAATGCAAATAGAGCAGAGGGTCCACCGGCACTCCGTGATGGCGCAGTTCAAAGTGAAGGTGCGGCCCGCTGGAGCGGCCGGTACTGCCTGCCGCCCCGATGATTTCCCCCTGCCGCACCTGCTGGCCGACGACGACGGAGAACGCCGAGAGATGGGCGTACCAGGATTGCCAGCCCTCGGCGTGGTCTATGACGACCAGGTTGCCGTAGCCGCCGGAGGCGTCGGCGAAGGAGACCACTCCGTCGGCCGTGGCGAAGATGGGGTCGTGGAGGGCCGCTGCGATGTCCAGCCCGATGTGGCGGGGGTTGGACGGGTCGTGGAAGTACCAGCCCGAGATGGCCCGACGCGGCGCCGGCCAGGCGAAGCCGGAACTGCCCGTGGGGGGTTCCTCCAGCGGCCAGCCCGGCGGCGGCCCGCCGCTGTAGACCTCCGGCCGGGTCAGGACGCGCTCCCCGGAGAGGGTGACCAGCAGGGTGTAGCGGCCCGGCGTGCCCGCTAACGCCTCCAGCCGCAGAAGATACGAGCCGGTCTGGGGGAGTTCCCGCTCCACGATGTACGGCGGCAGGGTGACCGTGCCCTCCTCTTCGGCCACCGCCGTGCCGTCCGGCGCCAGCAGGGTGGCCCGCAGCGATGCCTCCGGGCCGGAGGCGGTGCTGGGACGGAACCAGACCTCCACGGTGACCAGGTTGGGGGTCCCGGAATCCCTCCCGGCGGCCGCGAAGACCCAGCGGTCCGTCCCCCCCGCCTCCAGGGTTCCCTCGGCGGTCTCTCCCGGGACCAGCAGGGACTGGGGCGGGGGGATGGCCTGGGCCAGGGCGATGGTATCCCCCTCCGGCTGGCCGCCGCCGGTCCCTCCGGACGAGCACGCCGTCAGCAGCAGCACCCCCAGGGCCAGCGCGCAGGCCCACCCGGGCGGGCGTCTCATCGCCCCTCCACCTCCCGTTCCCAGACGTGGCGGAGTTCCACCTCCGGGTCGGCCTGGATGGCCGAGAGCAACGCGTCCCGGTCCACGCCCTCCACCCGCAGCGTCAGGTCCATCCGGCCGGTGGTCCCCGGCGAATGGGAGACGACGGAGCAGATGTTGCCCCCCGCCTGGGCGATGCGCCCGGCCAGTTTGGCCAGTTCTCCGGGGCGGTTGGGCACCCGGACGGTGACCCGGACCGCCGTCGTATCGGCGCCCAGCGCCTCGGCGAACTGGGCGAAGATGTCGGAGCGGGTGATGATGCCGACCAGTCGGCCCGTCTCGTCCACCACCGGCAACCCGCTGAGGTCGTGGCGGATCATCAGCCGGGCCGCCTCCTCCAGGGGGTAGTCTGGCGGCACGGAAACGACCAGCGACTTCATCACCTGCTCCACCCGGTGCTGCCGCTGGAGGACGCCGGGAGGGGGCGCGGTCGCCAGGAAGCGCTTCAGTTCCTCTTCGGTGACCATCCCCACCAGACGGCCGTTCTCGTCTACCACCGGCAGGTGGCAGAAGCCGCCGCTCTTACAGATAGCCAGTCCGGCCAGCGGGTCACTGCCCGGACGCAGGGTGATCGGATTGGGGGTCATCCGGTCTCGCACGAGCATAGGTCTCTCCCCCTGGGGCGGGGGTGTGGGGGCAGGGGCAGGCCCTGCCCGGATTCCTCACCCCACCCCCCGGCCCCCTCCCCTCTCCCGAACGGAGTTCGGGAGAGGGGCCGGGGGTGAGGTGAGCCGCCGGGGGAGGGGTGAGGCCGTAACGCAGTTGTCCTGTAGATGCATTATACCTCCGAACTGAACTGCGGACAAATGGGCGCAAGCCTCATCGGCCCGCAGACTCTGGACAAATTCCCCGATTCGTGGCATACTCATAGCCGTAAAACGGCAAAAGGCGCAGAGGGCACAAAATGTACCTGAGTCGGCGAAGGCGAAAACGCTCCAATCCCTGGCGGGTCCTCCTCCTGCTCGTGCTCATCGGGGCGGCGGGGTACGCCTATTTCCGGGTCCAGCCGCAGGAGGTGGAGGTGACCATCGTGCCCACCCCGACCCCCACCCGCTCCCCCCAGTCCTACCAGATAGAAGCGGACGGGTACTACTGGGACGGGGACCTGCGGGGCGCCATCGCGGTCTATCAGCAGGCCATCGGGTTATTTCCCAACGACGTCTCTCTTTACCCGCCCCTGGTCCGCCTGCTGGTGCTGGACGGGCGCCCGCTGGAGGCCGTCCGATACGGGGAGCAGGCAGGGGCAATAGACCCCCACTCCGCCCCCGCCTGGGCCGCCCTCTGCCTGGCCTACGACTGGGTCGGGTGGGTAGAGGACGCGCTAGACGCCTGCGACCGGGCTATTTTCCTGAACCCGGCCTCCGCCGAGGCCTACGCCTATCAGGCCGAAACGTATATGGACAACGGCCAGTGGAACGAGGCCCTGGAAGCAGCCCAGACGGCACAGAAACTGGACCCGAAGAGCGTGGACGCTCTGCGCGCTTATGGGTACGTTCTGGAAATGATGGGCAACTATAGCGGGGCGATTGAGGCCTACCAGAAGGCGCTGGAGATTCACCCCAAACTGGCGTATCTCTACCTGGACATCGGGCGGAACCGGCAGGCGCTGCTGAATCCCTCCGGCGCCATCGCCGCCTACCGTCAGGCGGTGGAACTGGCGCCCTACCGGGCCGACGCGCTGGCCCAACTGGGCTGGGTCTACTACGCCATTGAGGAGTACCAGGAGGCCCGGCGGTACCTGGAGCAGGCCATCCAGGCCGACCCGGAGTACGCCACCGCCTACGGGCACCTGGCGACCGTCTACTGGATCCAGCGCAACTACGAATCGGCCATCCCCAACTTTGAGAAGGCCATAGACATGGCCTACCGGGCCTCCCGCCGGGCCACGCGCGGCTTCTATGTGACCGTGGAGCCGGTCCAGAATGAGTACCCGCATCCGACCCTGGCCCGCAAGATTCTGGAGGGACGGCTCCGTCCCACCGACAACGCCATGGTCCACTTCTCTGCCGTCCTGACCCCCACCGACGGGACCGGCGCCTGGGCCGCCGCGCGCGGTCAGATGACGATGAACGCGCTCACTGGCGAGGTCACGCTGGCCCTGGAGCGGATGCCCGACCCGCCCGTCGGCCAGGTGTACGTGGGCTGGTTCAGCGGCCTGCGGACCCTCGCCGACACCCCGCTGAACACCGGCCCCCTCTGGGTGGCCTCCGACGGCACGGTGACGGTCACGCTGAAAGCCGAACCGGTCAAGGGCCCCCGCATTGAGTACTTCTACACCCTGGGCCTCTGTTACTACTACATGGCCCAGTGCGAACGGGCGTATCCCCTCTTTGACGCCGCGCTCCAGATAGACCCCAACGACGCCAACGCCCAGGAGGGCATCCGCCTCTGCCGCCAGGCCGAAGGCACCCCGACGCCGTGACAGGGCGCATGTCGCAGGTCGCAGGGAGCAGGGAGCACGGAATACGCAATACGGAATACGTGAAACGTGAACGTGAACGTGAAGCGTGAAGCGTGAAGCGTGAAGGGTGAGGTGGCAATGGCCGCCGGGTGGCCCAAACACTTGATTCGCCTGCTCGTCGCCCTCCTCAAGCATCAGGCGCGGGCCTGGCTGGGGGAGGAGTTTATGGGGGCCGCCGGGGACGCGCTGGCCGAAATCGGCGGCGAGGAACTCCAGGCCGGCCTGGACCGCTGGCTGCGCGCCCCCCAGACCGCGCGCCAACTCCTGGAGGCCGCCCGGCACGCCGAGGCGTACGTCCAGGCCCACTGCGCCGACCCGGCCCTGCGCGGCGCGCTGACCCTGCGCTTTGCCGACCTCCCGGCCGTCCAGGCCGCGCTGGCCGACCTGCCCGCCGCGCTGGACGAATCGGGCGTGCAGCGGGCCCTGCAGGAGGCACTGACGCGCGACCTGCCCGCCCTTACCCCCGCCCAACGGGAGGCCGCCGCCCGCCTCTACGCCGACGCGCT
>DAOTWL010000118.1:0-15833 GCA_034435875.1 Anaerolineae bacterium | reverse complement strand
TGACCACGGACCACTGACCACTGACGACTGACCACGGACCACTGACCACTGACGACTGACCACGGACCACTGACCACTGACGACTGACCACGGACCACTGACCACTGACCACTGACGACTGACCACGGACCACTGACCACTGACCACTGACGACTGACCACGGACCACTGACCACTGACGACTGTCGTCTGTGGTCTATGGTCTGTGGTCTATGGTCTGTAGTCTGTTTCCCAACGGCGCGAGGGGCGTCCCGAGGCGACGCTCTCCAGAAGCCCCACCGCGGCCAGCGAGGAGACCAGCGACGAGCCGCCCATGCCGATGAACGGCAGATTGGTCCCGGTAAACGGCAGCAGCGAGGCGATGACGCCCATATTCAGCAGGGCCTGGAAGACCAGGAGCCCGGTCAGCCCGGCGGCCAGGAGCCCGCCGAAACCGTCCCGTGCGCGCATAGCGATGCGGAACCCCCGCCAGGCCAGGACGCCGAACAGCCCGACCACCAGCAGGCACCCGACCAGCCCCAGTTCCTCCCCGATGACGGCAAAAATGGCATCGGTGTGGGCGGCGGGCAGGTAGAACTTCACCCGTCCCTCCCCCAATCCGGTGCCGAAGAGGCCGCCGCTGGCCAGCGCGTAGAGCGCCTGCTGGGGGTGGTACGGCAGGAGCGAGGGGTCCTTCAGCCCGGCCAGGAAAGCCTCAAACCGTTCGTGCGCGTGCGGGTAGACCGTAATCAATCCCCAGAAGACCGCCGCGCCCATCAGCCCGGCCACGAACAATTGCCCGAGGTGCGCGCCGGAGAGAAAGAAGACCAGGAACCCGGCGAAGACCAGGACGGCCACGGCGCTCAGGTCCGGCTGCAGGGCCACCAGTCCCGCCACCAGCCCCATCCAGACGGAGAAGGGAATCAGGCCGTAGGAGAGGTCGCGGATGCGCTCCCCTTTGGACGAGGCCCACGCGGCCGCGTAGACCACCGTCGTGACCTTTGCCAGTTCCCCCGGCTGGATAGAGCCTCCCAGCAGGGAACGCTGGGCCCCCCACTGGGGACGACCGACGACCAGGACCAGCAGGAGCAGGGCCAGGGTCCCGCCCAGCAGCGGCACCGCCCAATCCCGCCAGAGGGTGTAGTCCGTCCGGGCCAGCACCCCGGCCACGGCGGCCCCGATGACCAGCCACAGGACCTGCCGCTTGAGCCAGTAGAGCGGGTCCCCGTACCGGCCGTAGCCCCAGTCAAAGGTGGTGCTGTAGACCATCAGCAGTCCCAGCATTACCAGGGCCGCAGTGGCCAGCATCAACAGATAATCGGGCGGTCGGGATTCTTTCATTCTACCAACGCCACTCCGCTTCGCTCCGTGGCTGACTACGAACTGAGCTTTTGTACCAGTTCCTTAAACCGGTCGCCGCGCTCGGCGAAGTCCCGGAAGGCATCAAAACTGGTCCCGCCGGGAGAAAGGAGCACCACGTCCCCTGGACGGGCGACCCGCGCGGCGGCCTCCACCGCCTCCTCCAGCGTCCGCACCCGCCGGACCCCCTCCAGCCGTCCTGAGGGGTGGCGCAGGCTGTCGGCCTGTGCCTCCTCCACCTTCTCGGCGATCATCTCCCCGGCCTCGCCGAAGGTGATGAGATAGCGGACCCGCTGCACAGTCTCCCGCGCGAACTCCTCCCAGGGCAACTTCTTATCCCGTCCACCAGCCAGCAAGACAATCGGCTCGGTGAACGACCGCAGGGCCGCCGCCACCCGCTCCGGCGCGGTGGCAATAGAGTCGTCGTACCACTGGACCCCGCGCCACTCCCGGACGAACTCCAGCCGGTGCTCCACCCCGGGGAAGGTCCGGATAACCTCCCGCATCGCCTCCACCGGTACGCCGACGACCCCCGCCAGCGCGCAGGCCGCCAGGACGTTCAGCAGGTTGTGGTCGCCCCGGAGCCGGACCTCCTCCCGGCGACAGATGACCTCGGCGGTATCCCCCAGCCGCAGGGCCAGCAGGCCATTGGTCTTGTAGGCCCCCCGCTCCACCTGCACCCCGCCGCTGAAGAAGACCACGCGGGCCGGAGTTTCCAGCGCCAGCGCCCGCGCGTGGGCGTCGTCAAACCCCAGGACGGCCCAGTCCTCCGGCTTCTGGAAGGCGACGATGCGCTTCTTGGCCGCGATGTACGCCTCCATCGTCCCGTGTCGGTCCAGGTGGTTAGGCGTGATGTTCAGGACCGCGGCGACGGCCGGGCTGACGGCCGTCAATTCCAGTTGGAAACTGGAGAGTTCCATCACCACCAGGTCGTCCGGCGCCATCTCCTCCAGGTCGTCCAGGAGCGGGTTACCGATGTTGCCGCCGACCCAGGTTCGGCGTCCGGCGGCCCGGCCCATCTCTCCGACCAGGGCGGTCGTTGTTGTCTTGCCGGCGGAGCCGGTGATGCCGATGACGGTCGCCGGGCACCGCTCCAGGAACAACTGGGCGTCGCTGACCAGCGGTATCCCCTGCCGCCGCGCCTCCACCAGGAGCGGGATGTCCAGCGGCACCCCGCCGCTCACGCAGATGAAATCCGTCCCCCGCAGCAGCGACATCGGATGTCCACCCAGGGCATAGCGGACGGGCAGGTCGGCCAGCGCGGCCACCGCGTCGGCCAGTTCCGCTTTCGTCTTCAGGTCGGAGACGGTGACCCGGGCCCCGGCGCGGGCCAGGAACCGGGCCATCGCCGCCCCCTGCCGCGCCAGTCCCAGGACGACGGCTCGTTTCCCTTGCAGGTCTCGGGGGATCGCCTCGGACGTCATTGGACCCAGATATGGTCAGGCAGAATAGCGCGGGAGGGCCGGACTTCCACCCCGCCGACCCGTATCGGCTGGGCGCGGCCGTTCCCGCCCAGCAGGCTGGGATGCACAAAGCAGACCGTCGGGCGTTGCCCGTACTTCTGCTGGTAGCGGGCCACTGCCCGCTGCACTTTCTCACTGATGCCCCGATACGGGTTGTCGTCAAACCAGAGAAGGCCAGAGGTCGTTGGGTTCATCATCGCTCCTCCTTATCGTTCCCATCCGGTAACTGCAACGGGCGTCCCCAATCATGGCCTGGCTGGATCAGAACTTGCTGGACGACCTGGAGTTCAGGGTGATGTTGCGGATGTTGCTATTGTTGCCAGTACTTCACGGACCCGGACGATGAAATCCCCCGGCCGCAGTACTCTCACCAAGGGATGACCGGGCTGAAAGTGCCGAATGTTAAATGTGACCAGCCAGGAGCACTTCTCCCGGATCGCTGCCACCAGGAGAGGCAAATCTTCGGGGTCGGCCAGACCGATGTACGGTTCCAGGTCCCCCGGCGCTGGATCGGGCACCACGCGCAGGCACCGGTTGACGATCAACTGAAATGCGGGGAGTGCTTGTGGCAACTTCTCCTCCAGGTTTCGCGCTGCCTCCGTCACGGCCTGATGCGACGTCATTGCCTCTATCAGCGTGATTTCGGCCATCCGCAGGACCAGCAGGCTGGCCCCGTGTTCACTCGGACCTGCGGCTCCGGCAAAGAGTACATCCGCGTCTATGAAGACGCGCGGTTTAGATGACCTGCTGGACAGCATATTTTTCCCGATAGTAGCGTTCCCGTTGCTCCCGCAGGCCGGCCAGCAGGTCTTCCACACTCAACCCGGCCTCCAACCGCATCCGCTCAATCTCCCGGGCCAGTTCCGGCACCATCGGCACCATCGGAGTCAGGACAAAAATCCCGTCCAGGTCCACCAAACGGAATGTGTCGCCTGGCCGGATACCGTACTTTTCCCGCAGTTCGGCGGGGAGCGTCAACGTTCCCCGTTGTCGCACTTGAATTGTAACGCTCATGGGACCACCCTTTTATCCGCATTTCTGTGGTGACAGATTTTCTGCAGTATATATCTGTTCCGTGAATCCTGCAACTCTGGCTATTATTATCCCGTTTCCGGCCATACTTCCATACCGGCCCGGCGGGCCGCCTGCACGAGTTCGTTGTCAAAAGTTGCCAGCACCACCGGATGCCCCACCCGATCCTGCCAGACCAGCGCGGCGGCCGGGTGGAGCGCGTCGTATCCCCGCAGGCCGTGCTCCCAGGCCAGCCCCTCGGCCCGGGCGACCCGGCGCTCGTCCACGGCGATGCGGACCCACATCGGCCAAACCGCTTCCAGCCGCCGCCGGGCCTCCAGCCCTTCCTCCTCCTGGATGAGCCCCCGACGCACGGCCCAGGCCAGCACGGCCCCCAGTTCCACCCGGGCCAGGACGCTGGTGCCCAGCAGAGAGGCCCGCTGAAACAGCGCGCGTGTGGCATCCGACCCCTCCTCCGCCACGAACAACTTGACCAGCGCGCGGGTGTCGGCGTAGAGGATCATTCCCGTCCTTCCGCCACCAGGTCGCTGAGCAACCCCGCCCCCGGTTGGTCGCCGCCGGCTCCGGCAGGCGCGCCGGTTCCCCGGTCCAGACCAGAACTCCCTCCGCCGCCAGTTCCCACATCCGTCTTTCCAGGTCCGGCGGCCATCCCTTTTCTTCGGACGGCCCGACCGGGACCAGGCGGGCCACCGGCTTTCCCCGGTCCGTCACCACGAAGGCCCGCCCCTGCCGAATGGCCCGCAGGTAATACCCCAGCCGGTTCTTCAAGTCCCGTACTCCTACCGCTTCCATCGCCCGCTCCTTCCGCCGTGTTGTGGCTACATTATACCCCTGGTAGCCACAATGGACAGCCCCTTTCCTTACAGCAACGCCAGCGCGACGCCCGCCATCGCCGCCATCAGTTGGACCAGCCAGAACCGCTGGACGACCTGTGTCTCCGACCAGCCCAGGAGTTCAAAGTGGTGGTGGAGCGGCGACATTTTGAAGACCCGCCGCCCCTGCCCGTAGCGCCGTTTGGTGTACTTGAAGTACGAGACCTGGATGATGACGGAAAGGACCTCCGCCACCGGCACCAGCGCGACCACCGGCAGGATCAGCCACTGACCGGTCATCAGGGCGACGACGCCGAGGGTGGCCCCCAGGGCCAGGCTCCCCGTGTCGCCCATAAACAACTGGGCCGGGTGGGCGTTATACCAGAGAAACGCAAAGCAGGCCCCCACGACGGTGAAGCAGAAGCGGACCAGGTAAATCTGCCCCTGCAGGTAGGCGATGACCCCGTAGGCCAGAAAGGTACTGGCCGCGATGATGCCTGCCAGTCCATCCAGCCCGTCGGTGAAATTGACGGCATTGGACGCGCCGATGATGACGAACATCGCCACCGGGATGTAGAGGAGGCCGATGTCTATCTTCTGCGGGACCCCCGGGATCGCCATGCTGCGCAGGTCCAGACCGAAGTGGAGGATCAGCGCGATGACGAACGTCAGGCCGATTTCCCACAGAAGTTTCTGGCGGGCCGTCAGCCCCTCGCCCTGCCGGACTCCGCGCACCCCCGCCAGGTCGTCCACCGCGCCGATGAGCGCGTAGATGAGCATCACCCCCAGCGGCACCAGAATGGAACGCCCGACCAGATTCCGCTGGATCAGGTTGTAGATGTTCAGCCCCAGCGTGATGAGGAGGACCGGCACCACGATCATCAGCCCGCCCATCGTGGGCGTGCCCAGTTTGACCTGGTGGCCGCTGGGGCCGTCAATGCGGATGCGCTTGCCGATGCTGTAGCGGCGCAGCATCCGGATGAGCAGCGGCCCCCATCCGACGGCCAGAAGAAACGAGATACTGGCGAGAATCAGGGCGAAGTCCATGGTGGCGTGAAGCGTGAAACGTGAAGCGTGCGACCTGCTCCTGCGACCGGCTATCCCTGGCTCAGGGCGTTGACGATCTCCTCCATCCGCATCGCGCGGGAGCCTTTGACCAGAATCATATCTCCGGGCTGGACCAGACTCTCCAGCAGCCGGATCGCGGCCGGGTTGTCGTCCAGGATGTGGACCCGGTCGGCGGGCATGCCCCAGCGGAGGGCCGTCTCGCCGATGATGCGCCCGCGCGGCCCGACGGTGATGAGGACGTCCACCACCTCCATCGCCCGCAGGCCCACCTTCTCGTGCCCCTCCCGCTCGTAGTCGCCCAGTTCCAGCATGTCCCCCAGGACGGCGATTTTGCGGCCCTCCAGTTCGTCCAGCAGGTTCAGCGCGGCCAGCATGGAGGGCGGGCTGGCGTTGTAGGTGTCGTCCAGAATAGTGGCACCGCGCGGGCCTGGGACGGCAATCAGCCGCAGTTGGGAGGAGGGAGCGGACATCCCCTCCAGAATCTCCTGCCAGGTAAGCCCCTCCACCAGCCCCACCGCGGCAGCCCGCAGCGCAGTATGGACGGAGTGCCGCCCCAGAAGCGGGATGCGGACGTAGAGCGTCTCCCCCCGGTAATGGAGCCGGAAGCGGACCCCTTCCAGGCCCAGCCCCTCAATCCGGTCGGCCCAGAGGTCGGCCTCCGGAGAGAGACCGTAGGTGAAGATGCGCGCATTTGTGGCCGCGCGCATCCCCAGGACGTTGGGGTCGTCGTGGTTGAGAATCGCCACCCCCTCCGGCGCGGGCGGCAACGCCTGGACCAGTTCCGTCTTGGCCTGGATGATGCGCTCCATCGTTTTGGCCCGTTCCAGATGGACCGGCCCGATAATGGTGACGACTCCCACATGCGGGAGCGCGATCCCGGCCAGGAGGGCGATATCCCCCACGTCGTACATCCCCATCTCTAACACGACCCGTTCGGTGTTGGGCGTGAGTCTGAGCAGGGTCAGCGGCAGGCCGATTTCGTTGTTGTAGGACTTTTCGCTCTTCAGGGTGCGGTAGCGGCGGGCGAGGACGTCGGCGATGAGTTCTTTGGTGGTGGTCTTGCCCACGCTGCCGGTGATACCGACGACGCGCGGGGAGTGGCGGCGGCGCCAGAAGGCGGCCAGCCGCTGGAGCGCTTCCAGTGGGTCGGGGACTTTCAGCAGGAGGGGGAGGCTCCAGGTCTGGGGCAGCGCGGGCGGTGAAGTGGTCAGGTCCACCACCGGCGCGGCGGCCTCCACCGGCCGCGCGACCAGCGCCATCGCCGCACCCCGGGCCAGCGCGTCGGCGACGTAATCGTGGCCGTCGGCCTGCTCGCCCCGCAGGGCGACGAAGACCCCGCCCCGCGAGACCAGGCGGGAATCCACCACCACCTCCGTCGGCTGCCGCTCCAGCGCCGACGGTCGTGTGCCCGTCAGTCCTTCTACCACATCCGCCAGCGTCAGCATCTTTCTCCTCCTGCAGGACGCAGATAAACGCAGATATAACGCAGATTTTTGTATTTTATCTGCGTTCTATCTGCGTGGGTAGGTCTGCAGGAAATCGTGGCAGCGCGCTAACAGGGCAAGAACCCCCAGATGTGGGACAGCCTTTCCAGGCTGTCCCCAAATATGGCGGGCTGAAAGCCCGCCCTACGCCTTACCACGATTCAATGCAGTGCTACCTCTGCGTGAATCTGCGTTCCATCGTTTTACCCAGCGCAGGGAGCCTTTGCGGGCGTTGTCAAAGGCCTTGCGCTTCTTCTCGGGCTGTGGGCCAAAATTGAGCAACAGCCCCACTTCATACTGCGTCGCCTTCAGATGGTTGAGCAACTGGGCCTCGTGTTCCTGCGCAAGTTTCTCCACCGCCTTCAATTCCACAATCCCTGCATCTTCTACCAGCCAGTCCGCGAAATACTCTCCGACGACCTCCCCTTCGTAGTAAACGGTTATCGGCGCCTCCGTCACCACGTTCAGGCCCATCCGGCGCAGTTCTATCGCCATCGCGTTCCGGTACCCCTTTTCCCGGAACCCGTAGCTCAGGTTGTTATAGACGGCGTAAAACGCCTGAATAATGGCTTCCGTCAGGTCGGTGTGTTTGAACCCCGCAAACCGTTCCATAATGACCCCTAAAAAATCAGCGGAAATCCGCGTTTATCTGCGTCCGCCTATGCTCATCGGAAACAGCCGCACCGCCAGCCGTTGGAAAACGACGGCGGCGGTCTGGGAGGCCCAGGGCGACGTGCGAGGGCGGTCCAGGCGCACCAGGATCAAAAGGCGCGGGTTCTCCACCGGCCCGTATCCCACGAACGACGCGATGGTCCCGCGCGGGTCGTATCCGCCGGGGACCGGAATCTGGGCCGTGCCGGTCTTCCCGGCGACCCGGTAGCCTGGGACGGCGGCCTGCGGCAGATACTGCTCCACCGCCTGGGCCAGAATCTCCGAGACGGCCCGGGCCGTCTCCGGGGAAACGGGTTGCCCCCGGACGACGGGGCGGGAATCCAGCACCGTCCCGTCGGGCCGAATCTGCCGGGCGACCACGTAGGGCCGCATCAGACGCCCCTCATTGGCTACCGCCGCCACTGCCGCCGCCATCTGCATCGGCGTCACCGCAATCGCCTGCCCGTAGGCGTTGGTCCCCAGGTACGAATCGTACCAGTCCAGGTCTCCCATCATATGGACCGTCCCGCCGACCTCTCCCTGTAGGTCCACCCCGGTGGGTTGCCCGAAGCCGAAGGCCCGGACGTAGCGGTAGAACGTCCCCGGCCCCATCCGGGTCGCCAGCCAGGCCGCCCCGACGTTCAGGGAGTGCCCCATCAACCCGACCAGGCTCTGCTCCCCGTAGGCCTTCCCGTCCCAATTGGTGATGACCTGTCCACCGACCTCAATCCGTCCGGTATCCCCATACGTATCCTGGGGGGAGACCGCGCCGCTATCCAGCGCCCCCGCCAGGGTGATGATTTTTAAGATGGAGCCGGGCTCGTACTGGGTGTTGACGGCCGGGTTCAGGAAGACCTCTTCCCCTTTCCCTTCCATATACACTTCGTACTGGTTCGGGTCAAAGGCGGGCTGGACGGCCAGGGCCAGGATGGCCCCTGTCCGGGGGTCCATCACCAGCACCAGGCCGCCATCCGCCCGGTACTCCTCCAGCGCGCGGGCCAGTTCCTCTTCGGCGGCCATCTGCATGGCCAGGTCCAGCGTCAGTACCAGGTGGTGGCCCCGCTGAGGGGTGGGCACCTGGTCTTCTTCTTGAGGGAGTGGCTGCATACCGGAGGGGTCCGCCTCGGTGACTATCTCTACCTTCTGCGGACGAAGCACGCGGTCGTAGTACCCTTCCAGTCCGTAGAACCCCTCCCCGCTATAAGCGGTAAAGCCCAGCAGGTAGGCCGCCAGGGTCCCATGGGGATACCGCCGCCGCCAGCGCACAGTGGCCCAAATTCCGGGTAGTTTGAGCTCTTTGACGGCTTCCCCCTGCTCCCACGAGGCGTAGGAGACCAGGACGATGTTTCGGGATGGTTGGGCGAGGGTGGTGGAAAGGGTTTCCGCAGGAACCTGGAGGATCGGGGATAGCGCGTGGGCAACCGCGCCGATGTCCCGAATATGCGCAGGGCTGGCCCAGATGGTGGAGTAGGGCTCGCTGACGGCCAGGGGGAAACCGTTGGCATCGGAGATAGACCCCCGGGGAGGCTCGGGGAGCCTCAGGTTCCGCACCCGTTCCTGGACTGCTTGCCGGCGATAGTCTGTGCCGTGGACGACCTGGACGTCCACCAGGCGCCAGAGGAGAAGCAGGGCCAGAGGCGCCAGCAGGAGGATCAGAAAGGTCAGCCGGGGACGGATATGGACAGGCATGGTCAGGGACCCACCGTTTCCACCTGGGAGGCAGGGACAAAGCCCATCTGAATGGCTTGCCGGAACAGATTCTGTTGCTTCTCCCCAATTTGCCTTTCCAGGGCCGCGTTGACGGCCTGGATTTGGAGCAACATTTCCCGAAGGTCCTGAACGTGTCGGGCTTTCAGGTTGGTGTAACTGACCAGTCCCAAATAGAGCGAAGCCAGCAACCCGCTCAGCATCAGCAAGCCGAACAGGAACAGCGCCCCCTGGTGGTTCAGGTCCCCTCCCTTGCGGAAACCGAAATCCCAGCCCTTCCCGCGTTGACGGGGCCGGGGCGGCCCGGCAGGACGGTCGTTGGTGGGTGACCGGGCACTCTCAGATTTCCGCTGAGTCTCTGTCATTGGACCACTGACGACTGACCACCGGCTACCGGTTGCTCCCTACCGGCTACCGGCCAACTTCTCCCCCGCCCGCAACCGGGCCGAACGGGCCCGGGGGTTGGCGGCGACCTCTGCCGCATCGGGCCGGACCGGTTTGGGGGTCAGCACCCGTACCTGGGCCCGATGCCCGCAGACGCAGACCGGAATTTCCGGCGGGCAGATGCAATCCCGCGCTTCCCGATGCAGAAACTGTTTGACAATGCGGTCTTCCAGCGAGTGGAAACTGATGACGACGAGCCGGCCGCCGGGTCGGAGGGCCTCCAGCGCCTGCGGCAGCGCCGCCTCCAGTGCCTCCAGTTCCCGGTTGACCGCGATGCGCAGCGCCTGGAACGTCCGCGTGGCCGGGTGGATCCGTTCCCGCCGCCCGACCGTTCGCTCAATCAAATCGGCCAGTTCGGTTGTCCGATAGATCGGGCGAGCCGCGATGATGGCCTCCGCGATCCGCCGCGCTTGCTTTTCTTCGCCGTATCGGTACAATAAATCTGTCAGTTCCCGGACCGATAACGTGTTGACCAGGTCGGCGGCCGTCGGCCCTTCCGAGGGGTCAAACCGCATATCCAGTGGGCCGTCCTGGGAAAACGAAAAACCCCGGGCGGAGTCGGCCAGTTGGAGGGAGGAAAGCCCCAGGTCCAGCAGCACGCCGTCCGCCGGGATGAAATCTGCGGCCAGGTGGATCAGGTCGGCGAAGGAGCCCCTGCGGAGGACGGCCCGGTCCCCATACGGTGCCAGTCGCTCCCGGGCCACCTCCAGGGCCGCCCGGTCCCGGTCCAGGCCCAGCAGCCGGCCGTCGGGGGCGGAGGCGGCCAGAATCGCCGCCGCGTGCCCCCCTCCGCCCACCGTCCCGTCCACGTAGACGCCGCCGGGCCGGACCCGCAAAAAAGAGAGCACCGCCTGTAAAAGAACGGGAATGTGAACCGGAGGGGTGGGTTCCATCGGGGAGGTTATACCCCCAGCGCGGCCCATCGCTCGGCGTTCCCTTCGTCCTGGGTCATCCGGGCCTGGACTTTGGCCCACTCTTCGGGATTCCAGAGTTCAATATACGCGTCGCAGCCGGCGATGACCACCTGTCCGTCCAGGCCGGCGTACTCCCGCAGCGATGGGGGGACGACGAAGCGGCCCTGCGTATCGGGTACGATGTCCACCGCGCCAGCGAAGACCAACCGCCGCAGGTCCCGGGCGTCCCGGTCCATCATGGGGAGCGCGGAGATGCGCTCCCGGTACGCCTGCCAGGTTTCCATAGAGTAGATGACCAGGCACCGGTCCACCCCTTTGGTGATGACCATTCCCCTGGCCAGGGCGTTGCGAAACTTCGCCGGGACCACCAGGCGGCCCTTGTCGTCTATGGTATGGATGTACTCGCCCAGGAACATTTGTTCTACCCCTTCCCCCACTGGCGCGGTGAAAAGACAAAACAGGGGATGATGTTCCACTTTGTGCCACTATGTGCCATTATACACCACTTTTTCAATTTGTCCAGTATCTGGCGAAAATTTTAAGGTTTCCTCACCCCCCCGCTCCCTCCCCTCTCCTGACCAGAGGCCAGGAGAGGGGAGGGGGTGGGAAGGGCCGGGGGGGGTGAGGCGGAAAGATTTCTATGGCCACCAATATGATTCAGCGAGGGCGTTTCCTGCCCCTCCTTCTGGCCGCCGTCTTTCTCCTGGTGGTGCCGACGGTCGGGGCCGCCACCGCGCCCGACCCCCGTTTCGGCGTTGTCGCGGCCCACGAGGCCCCCTGGGCCGCCGCCGACCTGGGAGTTGGCTGGACTCTCATCCCCTTCCGCTGGGACCGCATCCAGCCCAACGGTCCCGCTGACTGGAACCCTCCCCTCTCCGATGACCAACTGGCCCTGGAGTTCGCCCTGGGCCGCCAGGTGGTGGGCGTGCTGACCGGCATCCCCTCCTGGGCCGCCGACCCCGTCACCGGCCTGCCCCGGGGCCTGGGGACCGACCCCGATCACCCCGAAAATCTCTGGGCGGTTTTCGTGTGGACGGTGGTCCGGCAGTACGCCGGTCGGATTGACCACTGGGTGGTCTGGGAAGGGCCGGACCGGCCGGAGAACTGGCCGGGGTCGGCCGGGGACTTCGCCGCACTCCTGCGCGCGGCCTGGATGGCGGCCCGGCGGGCCAACTCCCGCGCCGTCCTCCACCTGGGCGCCGTCTCCCACTGGCCCGACGTCCTCCAGGGTAATCCTCCCTTCGTCCGCCGCCTTCTGGACGCACTATCGGCCGACCCTCAGGCCCGCGCGCGGGGCTTCTACTTTGACGTCCTGACGCTGGGGGTGTACGATCAGCTGGAGAGCCTCTACGACCTCCCCATCTTTTACCGCCGCCTGCTGGGGGAGAACGGCCTGCAGAAGGAGATATGGGTGGAAACCGGTGGCGCGGTGTCGGCGGATGGGGAGGAGGGACTTTCGCCGGAGGAACAGGCGGCCTTTCTCATCCAGGCGCTGACGCTGGGGATCGCGGGCGGGGCCGAACGAGTGGCCGTCTACCGGATGGTGGATGGGGTGGGGGAGGCATCATACGGATTGATAGATGCGGACGGCGCTCCTCGCCCGGCCTTCGCTGCCTTCCAGGTGGCCGCGACCTATCTGGGGGGCTTCCGCTCGGCCCGCTGGGAACGGCGGGACGAGGTCGGCGTGGTGGTGGTGGACCGGGGGCCGCAGGTGACGACGGTCGCGTGGGCCCGCACCCCCACCACTCAGACCCTGATGCTGCCGGCGCAGACGACGCGGGCGCTTCTGGTCAGCGCGCGCGGCGATGCCTGGATTGTCCATCCCGACCGGGGCTACTACCTGCTCACGCTTCCGGGCTGCGCCGGGGAGGGGGTTTGCCGGGTGGGTGGGATGCCCTTGCTGCTGGTGGAGGAGAACGGTGCCGGGAGTGCGGCCCCTCTGCTTCCTTCTCCCACCGCGCCGGGGGTGGAGTTGCCCCCTCCCCCCACCGCCACCCCCACCCCGACGCCCACTCCTATCCCGGCGGCGACGTTCACCCCCACCCCGACCCCGGCCCCTTCACCGACGGCTTCCCCCACTGCCGTACCGACTCCGACTCCTGCGGCTATGCCCCCGGCGACGGTCCCGGAGCCCGTCTCCGCCCTTCTGGCCGGCGCGCTGATGGGTGGATTGGGCATTGCCGGGCTGGCGGCGAACCGGAAACCCCGCCGCAAGAAAAAAACGTAGCGCAAGATTCATCTTGCGCAAACGCAAGATGAATCCTGCGCTACAGATGAATCTTGCGCTACAACTGAGCCCGCCGCTCCAGCGGCGGGCGAAAAATTGGCGGGCGGAGATTACTCCCCGTCGCTTCCCCCACCCGGAAGGGCCACGGCTACGGCCTCCGCCGGGGTGCCCCCCGGCACCTCCAGGCCCCGTTGGCTCTGCCCGATGGCCCAGACCAGCAGGAGCAGCAGGATGGCCGCCGCGACCGCCAGCGGGAGGGGATGCTCCCGGTACTGCACCAACAGCGGCGCGGCCAGCAGGCTCACCAGGTTCACCACTTTGATCATCGGGTTCAGGGCCGGCCCGGCGGTGTCCTTCAGCGGGTCGCCCACGGTGTCGCCGACCACAGTCGCCTTGTGCGGCTCCGAACCCTTCCCGCCCAGGTGGCCGTCCTCAATGTACTTCTTGGCGTTGTCCATCGCGCCCCCGGCGATGGCCATGAAGACCGCCATCAACTGCCCGGAGAGGATGACCCCCGCCAGGAATGCCCCCAGTGCCTCCACCTGGAAGAGGATGCCCACCAGGAGCGGCAGCGTCACCGAGAAGACGACCAGGCTGACCAGTTCCTTCTGCGCGGCGGCGGTGGTGATGGCGACGACCTTCCCGTAGTCGGGCTTCACTTTGCCTTCCATCACGCCGGGGATGCGGAATTGCTGCCGGACCTCCTCCACCACCAGCGACGCGCCCCGGCTGACCGCTCGCAGAGCGAAGGCGGAGAAGAAGAACGGCAGTGCACCTCCAATCAGGAAGCCAATGACCCCCTCCAGCAGGGAGACCCGGATGCCGGTGGAGAGCAGCCACTGCTGGACCGGCACGCCCAGCCGCTCCTGCACCAGCGAGACGTCCGTCACGAAGGAGAAGAAGAGACTGGTGGCGGCGATGACGGCGGAGGCGATGGCGATTTGCTTGGTGATGGCCTTCGTCGTGTTCCCCACCGCGTCCAGTTCGGCCATAATGTGCATCGCTTTGGGGTCCACGCCGACCATCTCAGCGATGCCGTTGGCGTTATCGGCGATGGGCCCGTAGGAGTCCATCGCCACGTTGTTCCCGGTGTGGGAGAGCATCCCGATGCCGACCATTGCCACGCCGTAGAGCATATAGAGCAGGATGCCCTGTTCGCCCAGCGTCTGGATGTTGGCCGGCGGGAAGAGACGGGCGATCAGGAAGGAAATGCCCATCGCGATGCAGATGACCAGCACGCTCCAGACGCTGGTCTCCATCCCCACCGAGAGGCCGGAGAGGACGGTCGTGGCGGAGCCGGTGCGGGACGATTGGACAATCTCCTGCACGGGCTTCCGCTTGGCGGAGGTGAAATACGCCGTAATCGGGTTGAAACTGACTGCCAGCCCGACGCCCACTGCGTTCAGCAGAGCCAGCCGCCAGTCGTTGGCGTACCACCAGGCGAAGAGGAAGGACCAGAGGACGGTGTTGACGCTGGAGACCTCGTAGGAGCGGAACATGGCTTCCTCCGCGTCCCGGGCGCGGAGGAACTTCAGCGGGAACCGCTCCCAGATGGGGACGGTGAACGTCCCCAGAATGGAGGAGATGACGCCGATGGCCCGCACAATCAGCGGGTAAACGATCCAGACAATCTCGCCGGTTACGTGGGCCAGGGCGATGCCCAGGATCAGGGTGGAGACGATGGTGACCTCGTAGGACTCAAAGATGTCGGCGGCCATCCCGGCGCAGTCGCCGACGTTATCCCCCACCAGGTCGGCGACGACGGCCGCGTTGCGGGGGTCGTCCTCCGGGACTCCGACCTCTACCTTTCCGACCAGGTCGGCTCCGACGTCGGCGGATTTGGTGTAGATGCCGCCGCCGATCCGCATGAAGAGGGCCAGGAGGGTGCCGCCGAAGCCGAAGCCCAGGAGGGCATCGGGCGCGGCGCGGCCGAAAATCATGAAGATGAGGGTGCCGCCCAGGAGTCCCAGGCCGTCGGTGAGCATGCCGGTGAAGGTGCCAGCCCGGTAGGCGACGGTGAGCGCGCCGTTGTAACTGCCGCGCACCGCCTCGGCGGTCACCCGGACGTTGCCTTCAATGGCGACCCGCATCCCCAGTTGGCCCACCAGCAGGGAGAAGGTGGCCCCGAGGATGAAGGCGCCCGCCCGACCCAGCCCCAGGGCCAGCCGGGCCCGCTCGCCGAAGAGGTCGTAGGCTTCGCGGGAGGGCGCGATGACGTAGACACTGAGGAACAGGAGGACGACCAGCAGGCCGAGGATGGGGAGGATGGTCTGGAGTTGGCGTCGCAGGTAGGCCTCGGCACCCACCTTAATCGCCTGCCACACATCCTGCATCTTCTGGCTCCCTTTGTCCCGGCGCACCGTATCGCGCCAGAGCCAGAGGGCGTAGAGGAGGCCGATGATGGCGGTGGCGATGACGCCGTAGAGCATGCCTTGTTCCAGGGTGCTCAATTCTTTCACAGGCGCCTCCATTGGGAATAGGATTCAAAAGGTGCGATGGGAGACAAAATCCCGTTGCACCTTCCGTTTCAAGGGGGAACGGAAAAATTGTACCGGATTTCTGGTTTTTCGTCAAGCGGAGCGGTGTTGGTGAGGCAGGAATGTCTTACCAGCGGCTACCTGCCGCTGGTACTCCGCAACTACCCGTAGCCCTCAAAGACAGGCCGGGGCGGGCCGTTCGGCCCGCCCCGGCTCT
>DAOTWL010000117.1:0-2007 GCA_034435875.1 Anaerolineae bacterium | reverse complement strand
TCGCTTCGCTCCGTGGCTGACTACAAACATGACGCCACTTCGCTTCGCTCCGTGGCTGACTACAAACATGACGCCACTTCGCTTCGCTCCGTGGCTGACTACAAACGCGACGTCATCTTGCCCCGCACCCGCTCCATAAAGCGCTCCACGTCCACCACCACCCGCTCGTGGACGGCCTCCCCGACCTTCTCCACCTCGTCCCACGCCTCTATCTGGAAGGTCAGGCGGCGGCCTTCGGCCGCGACCAGCGCGGCACGGGCGCGCACGCGCATCCCCAATGGAGTGGCCGCCAGGTGGCGGACGTCTATGCGAACTCCGACGGAGGTCTGACCGGCAGGCAGGCGGCCTTCCAGCGCGCGGACGGCCGCCTGTTCCATCAGGGCAACCAGCGCCGGAGTCGCCAGAACCGGCACCGGACCACTCCCCATATAGGAGGCGCTCCAGTCCTCCGTCACCACCCGTTCCGATTCCCCCACGCAGGGGGTGGCCAGCAGGTCTTCAGGCATCCGCTCCTCCGAATCAGGGGCTACGCAAGATAAGCGAAAATATGCGCAAGATATGCGCAAGATAAATCTTGCGCTACAGGTTGGGGATAATTCCACAGAACACCGCGTAGAGGTTCAGGCCGACCATCCCGAGGACCCAGGCCGCCAGTATCAGGGAACGGCGGAGGCGAGAGGCGAACAAGGCCGGCAGCCAGAGCGCAGGGAGGAGAACCCCCACCGTCGCCCAGAGCGGCAGCGCCGTCCGGCGCAGCGCCCAGGCAAGCGCCAGCGGAATACCCATCAATCCCACCCCCAGCAGCAGGACGCCCGCTTTCCGGCCCGCCCACCATTCCAGCCCCAGCGCGCCCGCCAGCGCCAGCGGGACCAGTGCCGGGAAGAGGTAGCGGCCCTGATGCTGAACAAAGGTCAGATTGTACCAGAGGTAGGAGAGGACGGTCAGGGTGGCGGAGAGGGCCAGTAGGACGGCTCCTCGTCGCTGGAGGGACGTCAGGCGGGGGCGACGGCGGTCCAGCCACCAGGCCAGAAAGCCCAGCCCCAGCAGCGCAGAGAGGACGGCCAGGGCCAGATAGACAGGCGGGTGCAGCGGGACACCCATCCACCCGAATTGTCCCCAGAAACTCTGGAAGGTGGTGCGGAGAAACCGCGCGGCCAGGCCGAGAGGGCCGTACTGGGCCAGCCATTCGGCCGTCCGGGGTTGCCCCACCACAACGGCGTTGTGCCGGGCCAGGCCCAGCGGGTCGGCCCAGCCGTAGACGGTCCCGTTGCGGACCAGCCAGGGCCCCGCCAGCAGGAGCGCGGCCAGGAGCATCCGCCCCGTCTGGAGTATGACAGGACGCAGATGAACGCAGATAAACGCAGATTTAGTAAAAGAAAAACATCCGCGTTGCTCCGCGTTCATCCGCGTCCCATTTCGTCTCCTCCACCAGAGGGCCAGCAGGGCCAGCGGCAGCGCGATATAGGCGGTGGTCTTGGTCAGCAGGGCCAGCCCCACCACGGCCCCCAGCGGCCAGGGCCGGGGGTCAGGGCGGACGGCCAGCCAGAGGGCCGTCGCCAGGACCAGTTCCGCCAGCACGTCGTTGTTGACGGCGGCGGTCATGGCGACGTGCTGGGGCAGGAGCGCGATAAGGGCCGTCGCCGCCAGCGCCGGAAAGGGACGGTCGGGGAACAGGTCACGCGTCAGGCGATGGACGACCGTCAACAACAACAGTCCCAGCGCCACAGAGAAGAGACGCAGGGGGATCAAGGCGCCGCCGAAGAGGAAGTAGACCGGGACGGCCAGGAGGTAATAGAGCGGCGGCTGATGGTCCTCGTACCGCAGAGGAGCAATGGAGAGTTCGGGGGGGAATTTCTGGGAAGTGAGGCGGCTGAGGTACTCCTGGTTGTAGTCCCCCTCTTCTATGACCGGCAGCGCCCGTTCTTCGGCCAGGGCCCGGATGTAGTTGTAGTGGGCCGGTTCATCTGGAGCCTGCCAAGGGGGGGTGCAGACGGCGTAGAGGGTACC
>DAOTWL010000116.1:0-2480 GCA_034435875.1 Anaerolineae bacterium | reverse complement strand
CGCAGATTCCCGCAGATTTTGCGCAGATGGTCTTTGAAAATCCTCAGAATCTGCGGGCGAAGCCTGCGGAACTCTGCGTCCTATTTGGAGATTTCTGCACGTTTTCAAGAATCGCCAGACTCCAGTAACAACTTGCCTGATTCCCGGGATGGTTGTACGTATAAAACGTTCATTGCCTTTACCTCCTGAATCGCTGCGCTACCCTGCGCTCCTCACCCCTCCCCCGACGCCTGCGGCGGCACCTCTCCCCTCAAGTTTGGCCTTTTTGCCAGAGGGCTACCCCCACCACCGGAAGTCCACATCCGGAAAGACCTTGTCCAGTTCCCAGAGTTCCTCCGCCAGGACGCGGTCGGGGCGGCCGGCTTCCACGCTGGCGGCCAACCGCTCAAACCGCTCCACGTGGGCGGTGAAGCGCTGGACGGCGTACTCGCGCGCCTGCCCGGTGGTGACCAGGAAGGGCCAGTCGGAGGCCTCCAGGAGCAACAGCTCCCGCGCCGCCTGGTTGAGGACGAAGGCCTCGTCGGCCGTGGCACTCCCCGCTTTTTCGCGCGCCAGGCGGGTCATCCCCGCCTCGCACTCGTGGATGGGTGCCCACATCCAGTGCGTCTCCGGGTTGTCCCAGGTCCAGTGGCCGCCGCCCAGGCCCCAGGAACTCTCGGGAATCGCCAGCACCTCCTCCGGCGGGTGCGCGTCCAGGTACCCGCTCGCCGTCGTCAGTTCCACCCGGTCGGAGCGGGCCAGAAGCCGCAGCACTTCCCGAATCCAGTCCACCCCTTCAAACCACCAGTGGCCGAAGAGTTCGGTGTCATAGTTGGAGGCGATGAGGCCGAAGCCGCCGGTCTCGGCATGATATTGCTCCAGCAGGTCGGTCACCAGCCAGGCGAAGTGGCGGGCATGTTCCCCCACTTTGTACTGCGCCCAGTCGGGATGGTACCAGTCCTTGAAGGCCAGGTCTACCCGCGCGCCGGTGACCCGCCAGTACTGGAGGCCGGAGCGGTGGTCTTTTTTGTGGAACTCCCGGTAGTCAAAGTCGCCGGGGTAGCCCCAGTCGGCGGACCAGACCTGCATGCCGGTGCGGTTGTTGCGGCCGATGGCCGCGACGCCGGAGTGCTCGCTCACCACCCCCGGGGTGGTGTTGACGACGTAGTAGGGCCGGTAGGTGCTGCGGGGCTTCTCCGGCACGGCCAGTTTCTCCAGCGGGAGGACGTAGCGGCGGACAATGGCGCCGTAGGGGCCAATGGCCTCCCCCGCCGCTTTCCCCACCGGACGCCCACCCTCAATGGCGTGGGTCTCCACAAAGAAGCATCCCAGCCCTTCATCGGCCAGCATAGTCTCTATGCCAGCGCGCAGGGTGCCGTCGGGGGCAACGTAGGCAGGGCGGTAGGCGCATTCGGGGAGCCAGATGGCCCGGGGGGCCCGCCCGAAGTGGCGACGGTAGGAGGCAATGCCGGCCTTCAGTTGTCCCCGAATCGCCGCGTCGGTGCCCAGGAGGGGGAGATAGCCGTGGGTGGCGGCGGAGGTGATGATTTCTATGACCCCCGCGTCCTGGAGGCGCCGGAAGCCCCCCAGGAGGTCCCGCCCGTACCGGTGACGGAAGGAGTCCAGGAGGCCCGAATACCCGTCCCGGTAGAAGGAGGCCAGGTACGCCGCGTGGGGATTCCCCTCTTCCTGGAAGCGGGGAATGTCCGCTTCGGCGGCCCGAACCCGCTCCTCCACGTAGACCTCAAAGTGGTCTTTGACCAGCGGGTCCGCCAGTTGCTCGCAGAGGATGGGCGTCAGCCCCAGGGTCAGGCGGACCGGCAGTCCCTCCTCGTGGAGGTCGGTGAGGGCGTTGAGGAGGGGGATATAGGTCTCGGCCATAGCCTCGTGGATCCACTCCTCCCCGTGGGGCCAGCGGCCCGCCATGCGGCAGTACGGTAGATGGCTATGGAGAACGAAAGTGAATGCGCCGATGGGCATGGAGGGCCTCCTGGATTAGGGATTAGCGATAATCCTGCCGCTGGGGATGCCAGGCATCCAGGACGAACGTCGGTTCGTCCAGGACGACGGCTTTATGGGGCACGCCGGAGGGGACGCAGACGCCGTCTCCGGCGCGCAGGGTGCGGGTTTCCTCCCCCAGCGTGAACTCCATCGCGCCCCGAACGACGTAGGTGATCTGCTCGTGGGGGTGGGCATGCTCGGGGAGCACGCTGCCGGGGGCGAACTCAAAGAAGGTGACCATCGCGTGGTCCAGATAGACCACCCGGCGCAGGACGCCGGGCATTACTTCGGTTGCGGGCAGTTCGCGGACGGTGAAGAAGGCCATTCTGCTCTCCTGATCAAGGATATGTCAAATCATCCAGCATCTGCTACACAACAGCCTTGAACCCTGGCAACTGCTGGGTGATGATTGTCCAGATAATGTGAAGATCCACCTTTGCCCTCACCCCGCCTCACCCCCGGCCCCTCTCCCGCTCGCCTTCGGCGGCGGGCGAGGGGAG
>DAOTWL010000115.1:0-1957 GCA_034435875.1 Anaerolineae bacterium | reverse complement strand
GAAGAAGGACGCGGATAAACGCGGATGGACGCGGATTGGTTTTGCTTCTAAATCCCTCATTCCTGTTTTTGGAAGTACTCTCGTGGGACATGGGCCAGCACAATCGGCTCCAACAGTTTGGCGGCCTTCAAGGCTTTCCCCCAGGTCGGGAAGGCCTCCAGGAACGGCTCCAGCCCGTACCGGCTCATCTGGCGGACGTCCTGGGGCGTGGGTAGACGGCCCAGCCGACGGGCAATCTCCCGCAATTCCAGTTGCAGGGCCTTCTTGTTGTACCGGGGGCGCGGCCGGGGCACCGGCGGACGGTATACGTCTCCCCATACTTCCACCTGGGCCAGTTTTTCCCGGGTGATCGCCACATAGGTCGGGTCAATATCTATGGCAATATACCGTCGCCCCAATCGGGCCGCCGCCACCGCGGTCGTCCCCGTCCCGGCCAGCGCGTCCACCACAACGTCCCCCGGGTTGGTGGATAGCCGGATGATCCGTTCCATCAGCGCGTCCGGCAACTGGCAGGGGTGATAATCCCGATGGCGGCGGTGTTTGATCCGGTGGATGTCCCACCAGATGTCGGTCAGGGGTTCCTTCCCATCGTCCCCCAGTGCCTTCCGCCGCCGGATGCAGGACGAGCGCAGGCAATAGAAGCGGGCGTCTATCTCCCCCACCTCTTCGTAGTTAAACGTAAAATCGGTGGGGTGCTTGGTGTAAAAGAGCAGCGCGTAATGGGCCGGCATGATTTTGCCGCGCGGCTCGGAAAGGGCATCCCAGACGATCCAGTTCTGGAAGTAGAGGCGGCGGTTCAAGTAGGCCGCATGGTACATCCCCCAGCGGGGCAGATTCAGGACGTAAAGGGAGCCGGTGGGCTTCAAAATCCGGATGTACTGGTCCAGCCAGGCATTGCACCAGTTCAAATAGACGTCCCGGTCCTTCTCGTCGTCGTAGGTCGTATAGGCCTTGTCCAGGTTGTACGGCGGGTCGGCGAAGACCAGGTCCACCGATTCATCCGGAAACGTTGCCAGGACCTCCAGAGCATCTCCCTGGATGACCCTGTTGACGGGCAGCTCCCCTTCCCTGCGGGTCTCCGGGACAGGGAAGATGCCAGGCAGGGGCATCGGGCGGTACCGGGCGGGCGCTTCGGCCAGCCGTGCCTCCCCCGGTCGGGCGATTCGTTCGGCAGGAGCGACCACGCCCTCCAGCGCGGCCGCGTCTTCGGAGCGACCGGTTGGAGAGACCATTTGGAGCAGTGTCTTCAGAACGGGCGCCGAGAGGCCCGTGTAGTTGTTTTCCGGCGGCAGGTCCTTCCAGACGTCGGAGATGGCGGCCCCCTCCGGGTGCATCAGGTGACTCTTCCCACCCCAATCCCGCAGCGGTTTCCCACACGCCCGACAGTACCGGTGCGGGAAACGGACGCGGGAAATCCGGAACGTCTCCCCTTTGGCGAACATCAGAACGGCCGCGTGGACGGACGGAAGGCACCCCCCCAGGCGCGGAACCGACTCCACCGCAATCCAGTATTTGAAGCGCAGGCGACGGTCCAAATAGACGCCAATATCCGGCAGGGTCTCGGGGATCCCCTGGACAAACAGCAATCCCCCCTCCCGCAACGCCCGGACGGCAGCGTCCAGAGAGGGTATCCAGCGTCCAGCCTCATCGGTCCCTGCCGCCAATATGACAAAGTCCAGGGACTCCGCCGGGGACTCTGCCAGCGATGCCAGCATATCATCCCGTGAAAGATACTGTATCATCAGCCCTTATCAGCGGTAGAACTGTGCAAAATTTTCGGAATTTTTACGGAAATTTTCGGAATTCCGCCGTTCGTAGTCAGCGACGCAGCGAAGCGGAGTCGCGTCTGACGGCACTCCGCTGCGCTCCGTGCCTCACTACGAGCGGCTTCGTGCCTCACTACGAGCAGACGTTCGTAGTCAGCGACGCAGCGAAGCGGAGTCGCGTCTGACGGCAC
>DAOTWL010000114.1:0-11260 GCA_034435875.1 Anaerolineae bacterium | reverse complement strand
GGCTGAGGCCCTGCCAGTTGCCGTGGGTGGGGAAGAATTCGTCCAGTAAAGAGGGTATCCCCATCCGTTCCATCTGGGCCAGTAGCAGGGGGATGTCATCCACCCGTTCATTTGTCACTGTTGGTCTCTCGCTCATACCAAGAGTTTACCTCAATTCTCAAAACTGGTCTAAATTTGAGCGAACCATGGGGATAGCAGTTGCCATTTGCTCAATTTGCGATACAATTTTGATTAGCATCCTCTGCAATCATACGGGAGCGATATGGAATCGGTTCCTCTGCTGCGCGGAAAGCGTATCCTCCTGGGCGTCACCGGCGGCATCGCCGTCTACAAAGTCTGCACCCTGGCCAGCCACCTCACCCAGATGGGGGCCGAGGTGGACGTGGTGATGACCGAGGCCGCCACCCGCTTCGTCTCCCCGCTGACCTTTGAGGCGTTGACAGGCCGTCCGGTCTACGTGGATATGTGGCGGACCGGCGGGGCCGGCCTGCCCACCCACATCGCCCACGTGGGCCTGGCCCACGCCGCCGACCTGCTGGTGGTCGCCCCGGCCACGGCCAACACCATGGCTAAACTGGCCTGGGGTCTGGCGGATAATCTCCTCTCCACCCTGGCCCTGGCGGCGACCTGTCCGGTCCTCCTGGCACCGGCCATGGATGCCGGGATGTGGAGCCACCCGGCCACCCAGGCCAACGTCGCTACATTGCGGGCGCGCGGGGTCCACTTCGCCGGCCCCGTCCGGGGCCGGATGGCCTCCGGCCTGGAGGGGGAGGGACGGATGATGGAGCCGGAGGAGATTCTGGGCCACATCCGGCGGGTGCTGGGCCTCCAGGGCCCCCTGGCGGGTCGGAAAGTCGTCGTCACCGCCGGGCCGACCCGGGAGTTCCTGGACCCCGTCCGCTTTATCTCCAACCCGTCCTCCGGCAAGCAGGGCTTCGCCCTGGCCCAGGCGGCGCTGGACCGGGGGGCGGACGTCACCCTGATCACCGGCCCGGTCTCGCTGACGGCCCCCGTCGGCGCCCGGCGGGTGGACGTCACCACGGTGCAGCAGATGCTGGACGCGGTGCTGGAAGCGGCTGCCGACGCAGACGCCCTGCTGATGGCTGCCGCCGTCGGCGACTACCGTCCGGCGACCGTCTCCGAGCACAAAATCAAGAAGACCGCCGACCTGACCCTCCGCCTGGAGCGGACGCCGGACATCCTGGCGGCGGTGGCCCGGCGGCGGGCCGAGACAGGCTTTCCGCGCGTCGTCGTGGGCTTTGCCGCCGAGAGCCAGGACCTTCTGGAAAACGCGCGGGCCAAACTGGAGGCGAAGGGGCTGGACCTGATTGTCGCCAACGACATCACCGCCGCCGATGCGGGCTTCGCCACCGAGACCAACCGGGTGGTGCTCCTGGACCGGGAGGGGGGGGTGGAGGAGTTGCCGCTGATGAGCAAAGCCGCCGTCGCCGAGGCCGTCCTGGACCGGGTGACGCGCCGGCTGGCCGGATTGTAAAGGAGGACTCTATGACGGATACAGTGCTGGTTGCGTATAAAACCTATGCCGGCTCCACCGGCGAAGTGGCGGAATGTATCGCCTCTGTTCTGCGCGAAGGGGGGATCCCGGTGGAAGTGCGCCCTCTGCGGGAGGTCCGCGATGTGCGTCCCTATCGGGCTGTGATTCTGGGCGCCCCGATGCGTCGGTTCCGCTGGGAGCCGGAGGTGGTGAAGTTCCTAAAGAGGCATCGCGAAGGATTGGGCCGGATTCCTGTTGCCTATTTCACCGTTTCTCTGACGATGCAGGAAGATACCGAGGACCGTCGTCGCCTGGTGGAGTCCTGGATGAAGCCGGCGCGGGATATCGTGCCGCCGGTGCGCGTGGGCCTCTTCGCGGGCCGAATGGACTACAGTAAATGATCGCCCATTGACCGGTTCATCATCCGAAACCTGATGAAGATACCGGAAGGGGATTATCGGAACTGGGACGCCATCCGGGCCTGGAGCCGGGAATTGGCCGGAGTGCTGAAAGAACGGAGTTAAGGAGGAACTCATTGGAAACCTTCACTTCCCCACTGCGCCGCCTGCGGGACGAAATGGAGGCCGCGACCTCCGCCTGCACCTTCCTGGACCACGCGGCCATTTCTCCGCTCCCCCGCCGGGTGCGGGACGCGATGGTCCGCTATCTGGATGACCGCCGGGTCACCTTCGGGATGATAGACCGGGACGAGGAGGGCATCCCGGACCGGCTGCGGAAGACGGTGGCCCGTCTCATCAACGCGGCGCCCGAAGAGATTGCCATTGTCCAGAACACCAGCCACGGCCTCAACCTGGTGGCCCAGTCCCTCCCCTTCCGCCCCGGCGACAACATCATCTTCTGCGACATGGAGTTTCCCTCCAACGTCTATCCCTGGATGCTGCTGGAGCGGCAGAAGGGGGTGGAGGCCCGCTGCATCCCCCACGACGGGGGTGGCCTGACGGTGGAGGCGCTGGAGGCCCACGCCGACCGGCGCACCCGCGCTGTCGCCGTCAGTTCGGTGGAGTTTCTCACCGGCTTCCGGACCGACCTGGCGGCAATCGGGGAGTGGTGCCGGGCGCATGGGGCGTATTTTATCGTGGACGGCATCCAGTCCCTGGGGGCGGTCCCGATGGACGTGCGCGCGTACGGCATAGACTTTCTGGCCGCCGGAGGTCCCAAGTGGCTGATGGGGCCGGTGGGGGTGGGTTTCCTCTACTGCCGCCGGGAGTTGCTGGAGGAGATGTCCCCCCCGATGGCCGGGTGCATCAGTGTCGTGGGCTGGGAGGACTGGCGGGACTACCACCTGACCTTCCTGCCCGATGCCCGCCGGTTTGACCTGGGCGGCCCCAACCTGGTGGGGATGACCGGACTGATGGCGGCGATAGAGTTGCTGTTGGAGACGGGGATAGAGAACATTCACCGCCACACTCTTTATCTGACCGATGTGCTGATCGCCGACCTGGAGCGGCGGGGATACCGGGTCGTGAGCAACCTGGACCCGGCCCACCGGTCGGCGATCGTCTCGTTCGCTGTGTCGGGGGACGTGCGCGCCGCCCATGCCCGCCTGCGGGAAGCGAAGGTCGCCGTCTCCCTGCGGGAGTCCTACATCCGCGTCAGCCCTCACGGCTACAACACTGAGGAGGAGGTGTTGCGCGTCGGAGAAGTGCTGGGGATGAACGGCGACGGGTAGGGGGCAACCTTCCTTCACCCACTCCCGCCGCCTTCGCCTGGCCCGAAGAGCCGGGGGAGGGGTGAGGCCACAGGGGCAAGCCCTGCCCTACGAATAACAATAGGGGTATCAGGAGGCGCGATGGCTCAGCAGACACCTGCCAGCGAAGTGGTCCCGACCGGTTTTCTGCCCCGCGCCCCGCGCACGGTGGAGGAGACGGGGCTGAATCTGGGGTTCCTGATAGACCTGGCCCTGAAGATTCTGTATTTTGAGGGTTTCCTCTCCGGCTACGAACTGGCCGAACGGATGAAACTCCCCTACGCGGGCGTGGTGGATCAGGTCCTGGAGTTTCTCAAGCGGGAGAAACTCTGCGAGGTCAAAGGGGCCGGGGGATTCGCCGAAGCCGCCTACCAGTACGCCATCTCCGACAAGGGACGGTTAATGGCCCGGGAGGCGCTGGACCGAAGTCATTACGCCGGGCCGGCGCCGGTTCCCCTCCCGGTTTACAGCGATGCTATCCGTCAGCAGTCGCTGGGACAGATTGTTGTCCACCAGCGGACGATGCGCCAGGCCCTTTCCCATCTGGTCATCAGCGAGGAGACCTTCGCCCAACTGGGCCCCGCCGTCAACTCCGGCAAGTCCATCTTCCTCTTCGGCCCGCCGGGCAACGGCAAGACCGTCATCGCCGAGGCCATCGGCAAAATGATTATGAGCGGGACGATTTTCATCCCCTACGCGGTGGAGGTGGACGGTCAGGTCATCAAGGTTTTTGACAGCGTCAATCACACCCGTGCGGAGGCCCCGGCAGGAGGCCGGAACGTAGACCCCCGGTGGGTCTCCATCCGCCGGCCGATGATTATGGTCGGCGGCGAACTGACGCTGGAGACGCTGGATCTGGTCTACGACGAGACCAACAAGTACTACGAGGCCCCCTTCCAGATGAAGGCCAACGGCGGGATGCTCCTGATTGATGACTTCGGACGGCAGCAGGTCCGCCCGCGCGACCTCCTGAACCGCTGGATCGTCCCTCTGGAGAAACGGGTGGACTTCCTGACCCTGCACACGGGGCGGAAGATTGAGGTGCCGTTTGACGTCCTCATCGTCTTCGCTACCAACCTGGCCCCCAAGGACTTGGTGGACGAGGCCTTCCTGCGCCGCATCCGGCACAAAATTGAGATCAAAAACCCCACCTTTGACGAGTACCGGGAGATTTTCCGCCGGGTCTGTCAGGCCAAAGGAGTGCCCTACGACGACCGGGGGCTGGCCTATCTACTCCAGGAGCACTACATCAAGCCCAAGCGCCCGTTGCGGGCCTGCCACCCCCGTGACCTGATAGAGCAACTCTGCGACATCGCCCGCTACCTCAACGTCCCGCCGACCCTCTCCCCCGACCTGATAGACCGGGCCGCATCGGCCTATTTTGTGGAGTTGTAGGAGGGCCAATGGAGGCCAAACAGAGCATTTCCCAAACCGCGTCCCGTCTGAAAGAGCCGTTCCAGCACCTGGCCCTGGGGTGTGTGGACGATTATTGCGCCTACCTGACCCGGATGGAGGGGGCCTATCTCTACCACCAGCACCCCAAAGACGAGATGTACCTGGTGCTGGAAGGAGAGATTGCCATAGACTACGCCGACGGCCCGACGGTCGTCCTGCGGGCCGGGGAGTCCCTGGTCGTTCGGGCCGGGGAGCGCCACCGCTCCCGCTCCGAGTCCGGCGCCCTGGTCCTGATGTTCAAGGCCCGGGATATGTTCGCGGAGTAGTGAGAGTTAGTCTGAAAAATCTGGGGGGAGTAAAGATGTCTGTAGTCAGCCACGAAGCAAAGCGAAGTGGCGTTCCCGGCGAGCGAAAACGGCACTCCACCTCGTTCCGTGCCTCACTACGAGCGCCTTTTCAGACGATCTCTGAGAGGTGACAGTCACCTGCCAGGTGACTGTCACCTTCATCGGGAAGTTGAGATGAAGGGCATCACCCACTTCCTCACCGGCGTCGCGCTGGCAACGTTTTTCCCCGAAGTGGTCCGGCAGGCCGCCGACGGGTCGCTCCTCCCCGTCCTGGGCGGCGTGGCGGGGATTCTCCCGGATACGCTGGACTTCAAGTTCGCCCGCTACTTTGAACGGTACGACCTGGAGATAGACCCCGGCCCCAACCCCGACCCGCGCCAGATCGCCGATGCGCTGGTCGGGGCGATGCGGCGGGCCTACGAGACGGGCCGGTCCCAGAACGTGATGCTCCACACAATCCGCCTGGGCGCCGACCTCTGGCGCCAGTACATCGTCCGCTTTGACCCCCGGCGGAACCAGGTCGTCGTCCGCATCGGCCCCGTCGTCAACACCGGGCAGGTCCCTTTCCCCGGCTCGGAGCCGGAGGGGTTGGGGGAGGTGGCGGTCCCCCTGGACTTCCCCCTGGTGGAGACCTACGACGAGGAGTATCGGGTGGACATCTTCAGCGGGCCCTCCTTCCGTTTTGAGCGGGTGGGGGACCGGCTGCGGGTCCATTTTCTGGACTGGCATCGTCGCTGGTCCCACAGCCTGACCCTGGCGGTCCTGCTGGGCCTGGGCGTCGCCGCGCTGGGCGTACTGGTGGAACGGCTGGGTGGGGGTGGGGTGACCCGTACCCCCCTCTGGGCCGGTCTGGTCGCCGCCCTGGGCTTCGCCGGGCACATCCTGGAGGACCAACTGGGCTTCATGGGGAGCAACCTCTTCTACCCCTTCACGAAGGGCCGGATGTCGGGCCTGCGCCTTCTCCGCTCCGGCGATGCCATTCCCAATTTTCTGACCGTCTGGCTGGCCCTGGCGCTCATCTTCTTCAACCTGGACCGCTTCTCGGCCGCGCCGCGCCTGAACCCCATCTCTTATCTCCTGCTGGCTGTGGGACTGCCGCTGGGGGTCCTGGGCGGGTTCTACGCTCTGCAGCGCGGCCGGGCCCGGCCCCGCTCCAGGGAGTTTCTCCGCCAGCGGGATATTGTGGCGGAGACGGAGGAAGTGGAGGTGGGATAATGGATGAAGAATTTTGTTTTTGTGGCGGCGAAGCCGCCACGAAAACAGATTTGCTCTGGCTTCACCTGAAAGACCTGCCCGCTTTTCGGGCGCTACTCCGGGCCACCGAGGCCCGTTTTTATGCCACTCTGCCCTTCCCGGAGCCGGTGCTGGACCTGGGCTGTGGGGACGGCCACTTCGGCGCCGTAGCCCTCCCGCGCTCACCCGACGTCGGCCTGGACCCTGACCTCCGGCCGCTGCGGGAGGCGCGGCGGCGCGGGGCGTACCGGCTCCTCCTCCGGGCCGACGGCGGCCATCTGCCCTTCCCGAGCGGTGTGTTTGGGACCGTCGTCAGCAACTGTGTCCTGGAGCACATCCCTGATGTGGGGCCGGTGTTGGGGGAGGTGGCCCGGGTCCTGCGCCCCGGTGGACGGTTCTACTTCTCCGTCCCCGGCCCCGATTTCCTGGCCCTGCTTTCCGTCGGACGGGTGCTGGACCGGCTGGGGCTTCGTCCGCTGGGGAATCTCTACCGGCAGTTCTTTCACCGCATCTCCCGCCATTATTACTACGACGGGGTGGAGGGCTGGCGGACGCGGCTTTCGCGGGTCGGCCTGCGACTGCTGGAAGCGCGCCCCTATCTCTCGCCCCGCGCGCTGGCGGCGGTGGAGTGGGGGCACTATTTCGGCCTCCCCGCCCTGGTGGCGAAGAAACTGACCGGCCGCTGGGTGGTCTGGCCCTCCCGCCCCAACCTCTGGCTGACGGAACGCCTTGTCCGGCCGTTCTACGAGGAGCCCCCTTCCGCCATCAATGGCTGCCTCTTTATCACGGCCCGCCGGGGAGATAGATAGAACGCAGATAAAAACCATAAAATCTGCGTCTTTCCGCGTTTATCCGCGTCCTGGAAACCATGAAAGGGAAACCCGACGCGCTTTTGCTGATCCTGGGCCTGGGGCTGGTGGTCCTGGGACAGGTCTACTTCCTGCGACTCCCCCAGTACGTCTGGGACGGGGTCATTTTCTGCGCGCTGGGCGCGCTGCTGTGGGTGGTGGCCCTGCGGCGCGCGGAGGGGCATCGGGAGGCTTCCCCTTCCCGGCCGGCCTGGTACCGGCGGTGGCTGGCGGACGCCGCCGCCCATCCCCTGCGGACGGCCCTGCTGGGGGTCGGCGTCCTGCTGGCCCTCTGGGCCGGTATCGGCGCGCGCCGGGCCGACCCCGCCGCCGACTTCTCCCCCTACCTGCGGGCCTGGGTCCTGGGGCTCCTCCTCTACCTCCTGGCCCTGACCTCCGTTCGTAGTCAGGCACGAAGCGTAGCGGAGTGCCGTTTTTGGGGTTTGGCCCCTCTCCTCCTTGCCGCCCTCCTGGCCCGCGTCGTCGCCCTGGATGCGATTCCCGCCAACTTCGGCGGCGACGAAGGGACTCAGGCCCTGGAGGCGCTGCGTCGGCTGGGCCCGCCGTTGCGCAACCCCTTCGCCACCGGCTGGTACAGCGTTCCCACCCTCTCCTTCCTGGTCGCCGGGCTCTGGATGAAACTTTTCGGGGCGACAGTCGCCGGAGCGCGGGCCCTCTCCGCTTTCGTGGGGACCGCGTCCGTCCTGGCGACCTGGCTCCTGGCCCGCCGTCTGGCTGGAGAATGGGTGGGGTGGGGGGCCGCCGTCCTGGTCGCCTTCGGCCACTACGGGCTTCACTTCAGCCGTCTGGCCTCCAACCAGATGGCCGACGCCCTCCTGGGCCCGCTGGTCCTCTACCTGCTCCTCCGGGGCCTGGACGGTGACCGTCGCCTGGACCTGGCGCTGGCCGGGGTGGTGCTGGGCCTCTCCTGGTACGCCTACTTCGGCGCCCGCCTGATGACGGTCGTCGTGGGCCTCTATCTGGCCGGGCGCGCGCTGGGCGAAGGGGACGGGTTTCTGGCCCGGCACGGTCGGGGGCTGGCCGCGCTGGCGGCGGGGTTCGCCCTGGCCCTCTGGCCGCTGGCCCTCTACTACGTCGCCCATCCGGCGGACTTCCTCTCCCGCTACAATCAGGTCAGCATCTTCGCCTCCGGCTGGCTGGCGCGGGAGATGTCGCTGACCGGCAAGAGCGCGGCCGCGCTGCTCCTTCAGCAGTTCTGGAAATCCGTCTCCGCCTTTCACGTCACTCCGGACCCCACCTTCTGGTACCATCCGGGCATCCCCCTGCTGGACCCCGTCTCCGGCGTCTTTTTCGTTTTGGGATTGACGGCCGCCTTCTGGCGCGTCCGGCGGCCCGGTGGGGGATTGCTGCTGCTCTGGTTCTGGGCGTTCATCCTCCTGGGCTGGACCCTGACCGAGAATCCGCCCTCCAGCCAGCGGGGGGTGGGGATCATCCCGGCAGTCTCCATCCTCACCGCGCTGGGCCTCACGGAGACCCTGCAGGCCGTCCGTCGCCTGGCCGGAGCCGCTTACATTTCACATTTCACGTTTCACGCCTCCCTTTACGGCTTGTTACTGCTTGTGATTTCCCTTCTCAACTTGAACTTCTACTTCCAGGTCTACACGCCCCGCCGCGTCTACGGCAACCCCACCGCCGAAGTCGCCGACGTCCTCTGTGACGCGCTGGAGGGCCGGGAGGAAGTCCCACCGGTCTATTTTGACGGCGCGCCCTTTATGTACTGGGACTTCGGCGCCATGGCCTTCCGGCTGCGGGATGTGACGGGCCGGGACTTCTCGGTGGAGGAACTTCCGGAGGTGGACCTCTCCGGTGGGGCGCTCTTCGTCGTCCTGGGGGAGAAAACGGCAGACCTGGACCTTCTGCGGGATGCGTTCCCGAACGGCGTGGAGACTCCGTTCTACTCCGAAGTGGACGGGAGGTTGCTGTTGACAATGTACGAAATTCAAACTGACCGGCGTGGAGGGCCATAGTGAATGGGGTGATTTCGCGAAAGCCCTCTCATCAGGAGACATCCCTCTTCCTTCTGGCGATTCTGCTGGTCGGTCTGTCCCTTCGTCTGGTCGGGCTGGGCTGGGGGGAGGGACAGCCCATCCATCCGGACGAGGAGTTTCTGCGCCAGGTGACGGCGGCGGTCAGTCTCCCTAACCGCCTCTCTCTCTACCTGGATACGGCCAACTCCCCGCTGAATCCCTACAATCGGGGGTACGGGTTCTTCGTCTACGGCACACTGCCCCTCTTCCTCACCCGCGCGGTGGGGGAGGCACTGGACCGGGGATGTCGGGACGGGGTGGCGGTCTCCCGGCCGGCCCGGTTGCTGGCCCCGGTGCTGTTGGGGAGTTCGTCGGTCTGCTGGCCGGGGAGTTTCAGCGGGACCGGTGCCCGCCATCTGGGGCGGCTGCTGGCGGCCCTGCTGGATACCGGAAGCATCCTCTTCGTCTTCCTGGCCGGGCGGCGGCTCCGCTCCGACGGCCTGGGGTTGCTGGCAGCCTCCCTCTACGCGCTGGCCGTCCTGCCCATCCAGCAATCCCACTTCTACACGGTGGACGCTTATGCCAACTTCTTCGTCGCTGCGACTCTCTACCTGGTCCTCACCCTTCCCCCTGTGGGAGGGGGGACCGCCGAAGGCGGCGGGGGAGGGGTGAGGATACTCCTGGCCGGCCTGACCACCGGGCTGGGCATGGCCTGCAAAATCAGCGTCTGGCCCCTGGGCCTGCTGGTGGGCCTGGCCGCCCTGATTCGTGCCCTCCGCCTCGCCCCCGCGCAAGGCACCCCCGACGCCGGGCGCCGTCCTGCTTCTCGCTTCCTGCTTCCTGCTTCTCGCTTCCTGCTTCCTGCTTCCTGCTTCCTGCTTCCTGCTTCCCGCTTCCTGCTTCTTGCTTCCTGCTTCCTGCTCCTTACCCTCCTGGGCGCCTTCCTGGCCTTCCGGCTGGCCCAACCCTACGCCTTTATGGGCCCCGGCCTCTTTGGCCTGCGCCTCAACCCCCAATGGCTCAAAAACATGGCCGAAGTGCGCGGCCTGATGTCCGGCGCGGTGGATACCTACCCCGGCCACCAGTGGACCAACCGGCTGCCGCTGGTCTTCCCCTGGGTCAACATGGTCTTCTGGGGGCTGGGCCTGCCTCTGGGGCTGACGGCATGGGCCGGTTGGGGATTGGCCGGTGCCCATTTGTTTCGCCGCTGGCGGCGGGACGGGCTGACGGCTCTGGCGGATGAACCTCTCCTCTTCCCCTGGCTCTGGGCCACCGGCTATTTCCTCTACCAGGGCACCCAGTGGGTCAAGTCCGTCCGCTACCTCCTCCCCGTCTACCCGGCCTTCGTCCTCCTGGCCGCCTGGCTTCTGGTCCGCTGGATAGAGGCTACTCGTCGCCGGTCCCGTCCTGCCGGGGTTCTGCCTCTGGCTTCTTGCTTCTGGCTTCTTGCCTCTGGCTTCTTGCTTCTTGCTCTGACCTTTTCCTGGGCCCTCGCCTTCACCTCCGTTTACCGGCGACCCCACACCCGCATCGCGGCCTCCCGCTGGATTTTCCAGAACGTCCCCATCGGCTCCGTCCTGGCCACCGAACACTGGGACTGGCCCCCCCCGCTGCGGGTGGACGGCAAAGACCCCTTCGGCGGGATGTACCGGGGCCTCTCCACCAGTTCTGACGGCACCCTCCAACTCTACCACGATGATACGCCCCAGAAACGGGAGGCGTTGCTGAACTGGCTGGACGAGGCGGATTACATCATCATCGGCTCCAACCGGCTCTACGCTTCCATTGTCCGGCTGCCGACCCGCTATCCGCTGACCATTGCCTACTACCGCGCCCTGTTCAGCGGTCAGTTGGGCTTTGAACTGGTGGCGGATTTCACCTCCTACCCGGCCCTGGGCCCCTTTCAATTCCCGGATACGGAGGAACCGTTCCCCGTCCCGGAGGCCCTGTACCGGTACCGGGCGGCACCCGTTTCGGTGCCGATGCCCCCGGCGGAGGAGGCCTTCAGCGTCTACGACCACCCGCGCGTCCTCATCTTCCGCAAGACGGCCGCGTACTCCCGGGAGCGGGCGGAGGCATTGCTGCCGGCCTCCTTGCTGGATACCGTCGTCTGGGTGACCCCGAAGCAGGAGACCCTGCGGACGTGGCAGCGGATTCTCCCCTTCGTTCGTAGTCAGGCACGAAGCGAAGCGGAGTGCCGTCCCGTTCGTAGTCAGGCACGAAGCGAAGCGGAGTGCCGTCCCGTT
>DAOTWL010000113.1:0-5525 GCA_034435875.1 Anaerolineae bacterium | reverse complement strand
GCGCCGCCGCCCGCATCCCCGCTCCCCATCATTCCGGCAGGCCGGAAATCTCAAAGGCGTAGCCCAGAATCGTCACCACGCAGGAGGGCGCGCGGGGCCGGGCAAACTGCAGTTCTATCTCCCGCTCCTGGCCCGCCCCAATCTCCCATGGCAGCGGTGGCGCGGCCACCTGCAATTCCCCCGGGCCAGCGCGCGAGCTGAGGGAAATATCCTTCTCCGTCACCCGCAACACCGCCGAACCGCGATTGCGCACCCGGGCGACGACATGCAGGACCTCCCCCCCCTCCCCCAGAAACGCCTGGGTCACCTCCACCGCCGCCTCTGCCACCGCTACCGGCGGCGGGGTGTAGGGAAGGGAGAACCGGGCCCGCAAATCGGACGCGGCCTGCGGGCCGAATACCCAGGTCAGCGCAGGACCGGCGACCGCTTCGGGAATCACGTAGGCAAACGTCCCCTCCGCTCTCCCCCCCGCATGAATCTCCTCCGGCAGTGGGCCGTACTTTCCTCTCCCCGCCAGAGACGGGGAGGGAAGATACCGGTTGCCGTCCACGTCCAGCAGTTCGGCGGCGAAATCGCGCGGGAACAGCGAGGCCGTCCCCCCATTCTCCACGACCGCTTCCACGAAATAGGCCACCGTTCCCCCCGGCAGGTCCGGTAACCCTCGCTCCGCGTGCCCCTCCACGACCGTCACCCGCGCGGCACCCACCTGTACGGGTTGGCCGGGACCGGCCGTCGGGCCGCTCGCCGGGGGCGTTGGCTCTATCCGTTCCCGGAAATCGGCGACCGCCGCCGGACGCTCTCCTTCTTCCAGCACAACCAGCGTCAGACCAGGGCGCGTCTGGGCGAAAAGCGTCTCATCTTCCGGCGAGACCGTCTTCTGCCGGACAACCTGGAAGACCAGACGAACATCGCCCGAGAGGCGAAGCCCGATTTCGTCCCCTTCCCGCAGTCCACCGACCAGGGCCCGATTCTCTTCCGTCGGCGCCAGTCCCAATACGTAGTGGACGACGGTGCCGTAGGCCCAGAAGGCACCGCTATCGGACTCCGGCACGTTCCAGACTCCGCCTTCCACCCTTACCGGCTGTACCGGGAAAGTGCGCCCGCCGACCTCCAGAGATGCCGGGATGGGGAGGGAGACCTCCGTATTGCCGATTTCGGCCACCGGCGGCGCAGGAACCGGCAGGGGGCTCACGCCCGGCGTGACCTTCGTGACGGAAAGGGGGATCCCTTCCGGGCGACGGGGAAAAAGAACGGGGCGGAGGGCCAGCAGGGCCACCAGCGTGATGAGCAGAATGGCCACGCCGACCCCTCCCAGCCAGAGGATCACGGGGGAAACCCGCGCAAGAGGCCGTCTCGGTGGAGGGGACGGAGGACCGGAGGAGGTGGGAACGGATTCGTAACGATTCAACCTCACCTCTCCCCCGCCGCCTTCGGCGGCACCCCCTCCCCTCTCCTGACCTTCGGTCAGGAGAGAGGAGGGGGTAGCGGCGCAGCCGCTGGGGGTGGGGTGAGGAAGGCTGAACAGATACACCGATTCTTCCATTACGGACTCCCTGTGGGTGCGGCGATGCGGATATAGACGCTGGCCCCTTCTCCCTCTACCACCCGGCCGACCCCCAGGTAGGGGACGAAAATCCGGACGGCGCCCCGGACGGCAGCGGTAAACCGCAAGCGACCTATGTCGTCGGTCACCCCTTCGGCGACCTGCTCGCCGGTGAGGGTATCGGAGGCCAGGATGCGCAGCCCCGCCACTCCCTCTCCGGCCCCGGGGCTGCGGTCGTTGTTGGCATCGTAATAGACCAGGATGTCCAGCGAGACAAACCGGGGGGCCGGAGTGGCCTCCGGGGAGGGCGGCGCGGGGGTGGAGATCAGCCGCACAGGGAGTTCCGCGCCCGTAGACGGGGTGGCCGTGGGCGGCGGGGAGGTGAAAGTAGTGCCCGGCGTGGGCGTAGGAGTCCAGTCTTTCGGTACCGGCGTGGCGGTGGGCGGCCGGGGGGTGGCTGTGGGCGGCGGAGTCGGCAGGCCAGGAACCTCCACACTGCAGCGCAGGCTGTAGGTGCTGTTCTGGACCTCGGAGTACGGGAACCGTCCCCCGTGTCCCACCAGGACGTAGAGCCACCCCTCGTAGGTGGAGAGATAGGAAATGCGGCTCCGGTAGTCCCCGGGCGTCACGTCGTCGTTGCCGGCCAGGCCATTGCGGTTGTGGTCGTAGATGATGATGTTGGTATCCAGGCCGGGGGCCAGGTTCAGCGTCTCGCAGGTGTAGAGAAGGCCGGGCTTCACCCAGAGTTTAAAGAAATCGTTGTCCTCGGTCGCCCCACCCCAGGGGACGAAGTTCAGGTTGTCGTAGGTGACACCGGTGGCGATGGTGGTCGCACGGTCAAAGTCATGGTTGGGCTCAAAGCGGTCGGCGCCGGCCAGCGGAGTGGGCAACGGGGGCGGGGTGGAGGTGGGGGGCGGGGTGGAGGTGGGCGTCGGCGTGGGGGTGGGCGTCGGCGCCGACGCGCTGGCCTCCAGGTGATAGGTTCCGCCGGAGCAGTAGTTGCTGATTTGCAACACCTTGAAGTAGTACGGCCCGCTCCCCCCGGCCACCAGCCGGACATGGGCCGAATTTCCGTCCAGAGTGTTGGTATCCGTCAGAATAGGGGTCTGGGCCGCATTGTAGACGATGATGCCCAGGTTGTAATTTCCCACCCCATCCGGGATTGCGTCCACCGTGTAAGTCCATCCGGGGACGGCATTATCCAGGCGGAAATAGTCCTCGCTCGGATTTTTCGCCTCTCCAGGTGCGCCCGACACCAGAGCCAGGCCGGTGTAGTCGGCCAGGATGGCCGCCGTGCTGAAGGACTGGTTGTAGGGAATGGCATCCGTTGTGGTGACGGCCAGGGTGCAGGTGATGAGGTCCGCAGAGACGGCGGGCCGGAAGCGGAACGGGTTCATCTGGGCAGGCTGAGCCGCCACAGAATCCGCTGTGCGGAGAGAGTGGAGGGTCAGGAGGAAGAGGACAACCGTTACCCCCAGAACCACTCCCCCTAACTGCAACGACTTGACTTGTGTCATCGTTCTCCCTTCGGCCCGATAGTTCCAACCACCCGGGCCACTTCTGTTATACCACAAAATCGGGGAGCGTCAAGTTTTCTACAACCAGCAGCAGGTAGCCGGGAGTCGGTAGCCGGTAGGGGTCAGTGGTCAGTGGTCAGTGGTCAGTCGTCAGTCGTCAGTCGTCAGTGGTCAGTGGTCAGTCGTCAGGGGTCTGGGGTCAGCCGTCGGTAGTCTATGGTCAGCAGCGCGATGGCGGCGACCAGTATCCCCAGGCCCGCCCACTGGAGGGCCGAAAGGCCGCCGACCAGCGGGGGCGCGTCCTCCCGCAGAAATCCCAGGGCGAACTCTCCCAGGCCATAAAGGGTCAGCCAGGCAGGAGCAACTCTGGCGGTCGCCCATCCGTGGCGCGCGACCCGTAAGGTGAGGGCCAGCATAACGGCCCCCCACCCCATCCCCAATAGCGGTACGGCGACGCGCGGGGCGCGCAGGCCGTAAAGGTCGGGGAGTTCGGCGCTGAGGGTCCAGAGCAGGCCGTCCTGGGGCCAGGTCTCCCGGCCGCAGGCGCAGCCGGCCCGCAGGCAGCCCAGATAGGCCGCGATCAGCACCACCGCCGCGCCCGGCGCCAGCGCGTCCCAGAGGGGCCCGGGGGCCTGCCGCCGGATGCGGGCCAGGATGGCCGTCCCGACCACCCCGCCCGCCACGACCCCCGGCGCGGAGAGGCCGCCCTGCCAGAACGCCGGCGCCGCCGTCGGGTGCTCCCGGAAGTAGGCCAGATGCGCCGCGACGTAGACCAGACGGCCCAGGAGCAGGCCACCGGCCGCCGCCGAGAGCACCCCGTCCACCCCAACGGTCAGCGGCAGCCCGCTCCGGCGCCCGACCCAGAGGGCCAGCGCCGTCCCCAAAAGCACCCCCACCGTCAGCGCAGCCCGGTAGTCGGGAAGGGGGAGGCGGGAGAGGAAGTCAAGGAGCATGTTCCGTGTTCCGTATTCCGTGTTCCGTGTTCCGTTGGCGGGGTTTGAAGAGGATGATGACGTATTCGTGTTTGAAGATGTAGTAGCCGCCGGCCAGGGCGCGGTAGCGCCAGAGGTTGGTGCTCTTGCCCTTCCCCCGTTCGTTGCCGGTGATGTTCTTGACCACAATGGCTTTGGGCCGGAAGCCCACCCGCCGCATCCGCTCCAGGCAGTAGAAGCCCAGGGGGATCAGTTCGCCTTTTTCGTATTTATCGCCAATGACCAGGACGGCGAAGCGGCCCGGCGCCAGCAGGTCAAATCCGTGCCGGGCGACGGCCTCAAACCGGTCCAGAAAGGCCTCCAGGTCCGGCGCGTTGGAGAGGTCGGCGGGGCTTTCGGAGAAACGGATGATGTCGTGGTAGGGCGGATGCAGGATGAGCAGGTGCGCGCGGTCGGCGCCCATCGTCCCCAAAACCTCCCGCACCCGCCGGGCCGTCTCCTCCTGGGTGCTATCCCCCTGCAGGATGTGGACGCGCCGGTTCAGCAGGTCCGGCGGGATTTTCCCCCGCACATACTCCACCAGTTCCGGCTTCAGTTCCACGCCGACGAAGCGGCGGTTCAGCCGCACCGCCTCTATGGCGGCCGTCCCCGAGCCCAGGAAGAGGTCCAGGACGATGTCGTCCTCCCGCGTGTAGCGGAGGTAGGTCTGGGTGGCGATCTGGGGGACGAAGTTGCCGTGGTAATCCAGTTGGTGGCCGCCGGAGCGCTCGCGCGCCTCAATGAGCCAGAGGGAGTCCGTCCAGATGTGGTCGTACTCCCGCCAGCGGGTGAGGTCTATGTCGGAGCAGGGGGCGCGACGGATTTTCACGTTTTCTGCGGATTGGGTACTGCGTATTGCGTACTGCGTACTCCGTATTCCGTATTCCGCTTCCAGGTGAGGGTAACCTTGTAGTTGGCCTCGGTGCTGGCGGCGGCCAGGAAGGCGCCGGCCTCGGCGCTCAGTTTCAACCCGAACTCCACCTCCACCTGGTCGGGCGGGTCGGAGAGGCTCCGCAGTTTGCGGACGACGGCCTCGGCGGCAGGGCGCACTTTCTCCAGCGCGGCCTCAAAGGTCTGCCGGGCCCTCTCCGGCACCCCCTCTTCTCTGGCCGCCGGAACCACTCCTGGCTTCTCCATCTCCTCCACCTCTACCAGAAGAGAGGTGCCGTCTTCCAGGGGAAATTCTATCAGGCGTCGCATGCTTCCTCCTTACAGGTCGCAAGTCGCAGGGAGCAGGGCACGGCACCCCGCCGCGCGGCGTGCCGGACTACAAGTGGCCCTCACCCCACCCCTACCCCTCTCCTCTCCCGCTTGCGGGAGAGGGGAGGGGCCGGGGGAGGGGTGAGGGAGATCCAAACGGCTTCACTCGCCGGGGACGGGGAGATCGGGGCAAGTGGGGCGGTAGGGCACCTCCGGCCCCACATACCGCGCCCATTCCTCCCGGGTGAGGTTGCGGGGGAGGCGGCGGCAGGCCTCGGCGATGAGGTCCTCCGC
>DAOTWL010000112.1:0-9755 GCA_034435875.1 Anaerolineae bacterium | reverse complement strand
ATATGCACCCGTCGCTCATCGGTGAGCCGAACGGCGCGGCCCGCAAAATCCCGCAGGACAACCATCCGGGCCTGCTCTTATCCGGCCTTACTTCTTTTTCACGGGCTTGGCGCCGGGCCTGGCCGGGCCCTTGCCGCCCTTGCCGGCCTTGGTGCCGTACTTGGAGCGCTGCTGTGCGCGACCGTCCACGCCAGCGGCATCCAGCGCGCCCCGGATGATGTGGTAGCGGACGCCGGGCAGGTCCTTCACACGGCCGCCGCGCACCAGCACCACCGAATGCTCCTGCAGGTTGTGCCCTTCGCCGGGGATGTAGGCCGTGATCTCAATGCCGTTGGTCAGCCGCACGCGGGCGATTTTGCGCAGCGCGGAGTTGGGCTTCTTCGGCGTCATCGTCCGCACCTGGGTGCAGACGCCCCGCTTCTGCGGCGCGCCCTTCGGCATCCGGAAGCGCCGCTGCCTGTACGAGTTGAAGATGTACTGCAGCGCCGGCGCCTTGGTCTTCTTTTCCTTCGGCTTCCGTCCTTTGCGAACCAGTTGATTGATCGTCGGCACGGTTATTCTCCCTCCGATTCCGCGAAGGAGGCCATCTGTGCCCACCGATGGCCTCCTTCTGCCTTCGCGATTCCTTTCGTGTCCGGCAGGGGCTCTGGCTGCCGTCCGTCTGACAAGCGGGTATTCTACCACAGGTTGTGAATTTAGTCAAACTCACCGGAGTGGCGGTCACCCAGGCCCAGGAGGCCCATGGCCAGGCGCGGGATGCGGGGCCGGCTCTCCTCCCGCCCGAACCGCAGGACTTCTCCGCTCTCCGTGACGGCCTCCACGGCCAGCCCGAGGCTCTGCAACTCCTTGACCAGTACCTTGAACGAAGCCGGGACGCCGGATTCGGTGATGGGCTTCCCTTTCACGATGGCCTCGTAGGTGCGCACCCGGCCCTGGACGTCGTCGGACTTGATGGTGAGCATCTCCTGGAGGGTGTAGGCGGCGCCGTAGGCCTCCAGGGCCCAGACCTCCATTTCGCCGAACCGCTGGCCGCCGAATTGCGCCTTCCCGCCCAGCGGCTGCTGGGTGACCAGGCTGTAGGGGCCGGTGGAGCGGGCGTGGACTTTGTCCTCCACCATGTGGGCCAGTTTCATCATGTAAATCATGCCCACCGTCACCGGCTGGTCAAAGGGTTCGCCGGTCATCCCGTCGTAGAGGATGGCCTTGCCCAGGGTGGGCAGCGGGTCCTTCGTCTCCATGCTGACGCGGGGGGCCAGCAACTCCACTTCCTCATCGGGCAGGTTGCCCGTATCGTACCCGTGGTCGGCCAGCCAGAGGCGCAGACAGGCCATTTGCGCGGCACTGTCGGCCTTCTCCCGCTCCGCCACCGGGCGCGGGTCGTCCTCAAAGGAAAGGAGGAAGTCCGGGTCATAGCCCTGTTCCCTCAACCACTCCCGCAGGACGGAGCGACGGGCGTAGACTTCATCCCGGGCCAGGCGCTCCTTGTCGTAGCCGCGATCGGGGAGCCAGGCCAGAATGTAGAGCAGACGGGCCTCATCATCGCTGGTGAGGGTCTCCAGGGGGTACTCCTGGGCGGCGAGCCACGCCCATGCTCGCTCAGCGACTTCCTTCCAGGCCCGGTCTATCATCCAGGCCCGGGCCAGTTCGGCGGCAATCTGTTCCTCCGTGGCGCCGTCAAAGACGGGGCTGACGGCCCGAAAGCCCAACCGATGGACGGCCCAGCCCAGGTGAGCCTCCAGAATCTGCCCGATGTTCATCCGGCCCGGCACACCCAAGGGGTTGAGGATGATTTCCACCGGCGTCCCGTCGGCCAGGAAGGGCATGTCCTCAATGGGGACGACGCGGGAGACGACGCCCTTGTTCCCGTGGCGGCCGGCCATTTTATCGCCCTCGGTGATCTTCCGCCGCTGGGCCACGCTGACGCGCACCATTTTCTCCACGCCGGTGGGCAGGTCCCGGTACTCGTTGCGGTCAAACACCTTGACGCTCACCACCTTGCCGCGCTCACCGTGGGGCATGCGCAGGCTGGAGTCCTTGACTTCGCGCGCCTTCTCGCCGAAAATGGCCCGCAGGAGTTTCTCCTCCGGGGTCAGTTCCTTCTCGCCTTTGGGGGTGATCTTGCCCACCAGGATGTCCGAAGGGCCAACTTCGGCACCGATGCGGATGATGCCCCTCTCATCCAGGTCCCGCAGGGTATCCTCGCCCACATTGGGGATGTCGCGCGTGATCTCCTCGGGGCCCAATTTGGTATCCCGTGCCTCCGTCTCGTGCTTCTCAATGTGGATGGAGGTGAACTTGTCGTCCCGGATCAGGCTCTCGCTGATGATGATGGCGTCCTCAAAGTTCCAGCCCTCCCAGGAGATAAAGGCGCAGAGGACGTTCTGGCCCAGGGCCAGTTCGCCGCCACAGGTGGCAGAACTATCCGCCAGGACCTGCCCCTTGCGCACTCTGTCACCTGTGTGGACAAGGGGGCGCTGGTCTATGCAGGTGGACTGGTTGGAGCGGTTGTATTTGCGCAGGGTGTAGACCTTGCGGCTTCCGTCGCCCAGAACTACAATCCGGTCTCCGGAAACGCTGACCACTTCGCCGTCGACTTCGGCCAGAACGACCTGCCCGGAATCCACGGCGGCCTGCCACTCCACGCCGGTACCGACCAGGGGCGGCTCCGGCAAGAGGAGCGGGACAGCCTGGCGCTGCATGTTGGAGCCCATAAGGGCGCGGTTGGCGTCGTCGTGCTCCAGGAAGGGGATGAGGGCGGCCGAGACGCCGACAATCTGCGACGGGGCTACATCCACCAGGTCCACCCGGTCGGGCGGAGTCAGCAAGAACTCGTCCCCGCGCCGGGCGGAGACGCGCGGGTTCAGGAAGCGGCCTTTCTCGTCCAGCCGGGTCGTCGCCTGGGCGATGGTGTAGTGCTCTTCCTTGTCAGCGGAGAGGTAGACGATTTCACCCGTCACCCGGGGGTGAATGGCGATTTCGTCCGTCAGGTTCAGGGCGGCGATACGCTCGGCCAGTTCGGGCGTCACCTCCACACCGGCCTCGGCGACCACCTCGCCGGTCTGGGGGTCCACAATCCGTTCCCGGAGAATTTCGCCCACCAGTGCGTCGGCCGTCGGCGGGACGGAGCGGATCACCTTGCGGTAGGGGGTCTCCACGAATCCGAATTCGTTGACCCGGGCAAAGGTCGCCAGACGGCCGATGAGGCCAATGTTGGGGCCTTCCGGCGTCTCAATGGGGCAGATACGGCCATAGTGGGAGTGGTGGACGTCGCGGACCTCAAAGCCGGCCCGCTCCCGGCGCAGGCCGCCCGGGCCCAGGGCGGAGAGGGTGCGCTTGTGCGTCAACTCCGCCAGGGGGTTGGTTTGATCCATAAACTGGGAGAGTTGGCTGGAGCCGAAGAACTCCCGGATGACGGCCGTCACCGGGCGGATGTTGATCAGGGCGACGGGGGTGAGGGGCTCCGACTCCGGATGAAGGGACATGCGCTCTTTGACCACCCGCTCCAGGCGCAGGAGACCCACCCGCAGTTTGTTCTGGATGAGTTCACCGACGGTCTTCACCCGCCGGTTGCCCAGGTGGTCAATGTCGTCGGCGTCTTCCATGCCGTTATTGATGCGAATCAGGTGCTGGACGATGGAGACGATGTCCGCTTTGGTGACGGTCCGGCGCTCCTTGGGAATGCGCAGTCCCAGGCGCTGGTTGAGTTTGTAGCGGCCCACCTGCTGGAGGTCGTAGCGGCGGTCGTCAAAGATTTGGGCGATCAGAAATTCCCGGGCGTTCTCCAGGGTAGCCAGGTCGCCCGGCCGGACGCGCCGGTAAAATTCCAGCAGCGCCTCCTCGGCGATACTCCGACCGTCCCGGAGGTCCCAGTTCGGCTCCTGACGGAAGGTGGTGAGAATCCACTGGATGTCGGGAGAGGTGTCCACGTCCTCAAAGAGTTTCCGCAGTTCTTCGTCGGTGCCCTCGGTGAGGACGGGGGAGCCCACTCCGTCGTCCACAGCCGCCAGGGCGCGCAGGAAGATGGTCAGGGGAAGGGTGCGCTTACGGTTGAATTTGAGGGTGAGGTAGCCGGTCTTGCGGCTCTCAAACTCCAGCCAGGCTCCCCGGTCGGGGATCAATTTGGCCATGCAGAGCCGTCGGCCGGTGGTGCGGTCTTCCTCCACCTCAAAGTAGATGCCCGGGGAGCGGATTAACTGGCTGACGACGACCCGTTCGGTACCGTTGATGATGAAGGTACCGTTCTCGGTCATCAGCGGGAAGTCGCCCAGGAAAATCTCGCTCCGGCTGATTTCGCCCGTCTCCCGGTTCTCCAGCGCCATGTCCACATAGAGGGGCACGGCGTAGGTGAGGTCCCGCTCCAGACATTCCTCCTGGGTGTGCAGCGGGGGGCCAAAGCGGTAACGCAGATTGAGCTGCTGGCTTTCCGGTTTGCGGCTGGGCAGGTGCAGCCGCAGGTTGCCAGTATAACTCTCTATGGGCGAAATCTCGGTGAACAGGTCCAGCAGGCCCTCTTCCTGGAACCACTGGTAGGATTTCAACTGGACCTCTATGAGAGCCGGCAGGCCCAGTGAACTGGCGACCCGGGCATACGATTTCTTTTGATTCGTGTTCCAGAGACTCATTCCATTCCCCCTGTAGAAATAACCCGTGAACTTATAGTATAGCACCAAAGGGCAGAATTGTCAAAAACAGGTGGAGAGCAAGCGGGATGTGCAGGAGGCAAAAGGACTTCTGGACGGAAGGATGAGATGAGCCGGCCCCACCGGGGATTTGCGCGCGAAGGAACGCGCTACTCACAACAGGCGAGGGTATGGCGGCCATGGCAAAGCCGTGGCCGCCATTCTCCCGAGTTACTCTCGCCCCAGGATGGCGTCAATCTCCCGCATCTGCTGGGGGGTCAGCGGGCCGAACTGCATAGCGGCGGCGTTCTCCTGGACCTGCGCGACGGTGCGGAAGCCCGGGATGGGGATGTTCTGCGGGCTGCGGGCCCAGAGCCAAGCCAGCGCGCCCTGCGCCAGGGTCCGACCGCCGCTGGTCAGGATTTCCCGGATAGCCTCTACTTTCGCCAGCCACTCCGGATGGGGCCGGCCGTCCCGGAAATACCGCATCCACTCCGGGCTCCGCTCGCCGCGCACGTCGTCCGCTGAGACGCGCGTCTGCGGGGTGTACTTGCCTGTCAGCAGACCCATGGCCAGCGGGCCGCGATTGATGGCGGCCAGATGGTACTTCTCGCAGATGGCGATGACCGCCGGATCGTCGTCCAGCACGTTCAACTGGAACTGAATGGCCGTGCAGTGGGGCCCCTGGGCGAAGGCCTCTGCCCGGTCCGGGAAGTCGGTGCTCCAGCCGTAGAAGCGAATCTTGCCCTCCCTGACCAATTCCTCCAGCGTTTCGCGTACCGGTTCGGCCTGATCCGCCGGATAGCCGTTGTCGTGGAACTGGTAGAGGTCAATGTAATCGGTGTTCAGGCGGCGCAGCGAGTCCCCGCAGGCGCGCCGGATGCCCTCCGGCGAGGCGTCCGCACCGGTGACCTGGCGGGTCTGTTCGTCAAAGACGGCATTGAATTTGGTGGCAATGACGACCTGGGAGCGGCGGCCCGCCAGGGCCTGCCCCAGAACCCGTTCGCTGTGGCCCGCGCCATAGACGTTGGCTGTGTCAAAGAAGTTGATACCCATATCCAGAGCGGCGTGGATGGCGCGAATGGACTCTCTGTCATCTACTTCGCCCCAGCCCAGGGGGGTCTCCCCGGCCCAGAACGGGCCACCGATGGCCCAGCACCCCAGCCCCAGGGCGCTGACCTCAATGCCCGAACGTCCCAGTGTGCGTTTCATCGTCGCTCCTCCATCGCAAGATATTGCAACGGGAAAAATGATTTGGGCGATCAACCGCGACTTTCCCTCACCCCGCCTCCCCCCCGGCCCCTCTCCGGCTCGCTTTCAGCGGCGGAGGCCCTCACCCCACCCCCACCCCTTCCGGAAAATTTGAGAGCATCTCCCCTGCTTCCGGGGGAGAAGGGGGCAAGGGAGGGATGAGGGGGCAAAGTCCACCTCAGGCGATTGCCCAAATAATTTGTTAAACTGCAAAATCTGGCGCCACGCGCCGGCAAGATAAATCTGGCGCCACGCGTTTGCAAGATAAATCTGGCGCCACGCGTTTGCAAGATAAATCTTGCGCCACGCAACCGCAAGATAAATCTGCGCGGCGGTGGGTCAGCCGGCGCGGCTTATTTCCTCCAGCGATAGTCGTTCCGCAGGGCCTGGCGGAAGTCCTCCTGAATCTGGTCCTTCGTCCGAATCTCCCACTCATCCCCCTGCCAGCGGTAAAGGAGCAGGCAGCGAATCTGCTGGGCATGGGGGGTGTTGTTCCAGCGATGAATCTCCGCGTAGGCGGCCTGGACCCAGCCGATGTTGCGGTTGATCCAACCGTTCGGCCCCGTGCCGTCCGGGTTCACCGTCCAGTGGTTTGTCTCGGTGATGTAGACGGGTTTATCCCGCCATTTCGCGGGGATGGCCTCTATGAACGGCCGGTAGGCCTGGAAGTCGTAGTAGTGCTCGTGCTCCGTGCCGGGGACCAGGGGCCAGTCGGTAAACGGCCGCAGGTGGGTGATGGACTCCACCACCGGGCCGTGGGTGTAGGTGTGGAGCGCGAAGCCGTCCAGCGCCACAATCCCGTCCAGCATCTCCTTGAAGTACGTCAGCGGGCGGTAGCGGATGCCGCCGAGCCGGACCCAGGGGGTGGTATTGTACGGGTCCACCGCCCCCGGGACCACGGTCGCGTTGGGCAGGACCTCCTTGATGGCCCGGTAGGCCAGGTTGAAGGCGCGGGCGTAGAGTTGCGGGGTGATGTGCTCCCGGGGGTCCGCCAGCCCGCCGGGGTGCTCCCGGACGTTGTTCTGCTCGTTCCCGATGATCAGTACCCAGGTGTAGTGGGATGGGGGGACCTCCGGACGCTTCAGGTAGAGTTCAACCCAGCGCCTGCAAGTAGCCGCGAAGTCCCCATAGTACTGGGATTCGGGCAGGGTCCCCGCCGGTTCGTAGCCGTAGTTGAGGCGGATGACCACCCCAAAGCCGCCGCGCGCCCAGTCCCAGAGTTTCTGCCGCAGGGCTTCGTTGGGCCGCAGGTTATCGGGATGACGGCCGATGGATTCGGTGAAGAGCACCCAGCCGCGCCGCCCCGTTCCCGCAAACAGATGGCGGAAGTCCTCCGTCTCGGCGGCGCCGGCGCCGTGGATGCCGAAAATCCAGGCGCATTCGCCGAAGGGCAGCGGGGCATCCTCCACCGGACGGCGGTTATCGGGCGGGACGTCGGTGGCGAGGTACCAGGCGGCGGCGTAGCCCTCGTGCAGGCTGGGCGTACGCACCCGGACCCACTGCCCCTCCTGCCCGACCTTCGCCAGGGCCTGTTGCGGGTCCTCCCGAATCTCCAGAATCGTGCCGTCGGGGACCCGCCAGACGATGGGGGTGTTCGTCCCCGGGCCCCGGCGGATGTTCAGGTAGCCGACCTGGGGGCTCTGGACGCGCAGAAGGGTGGGCAGCGGGGGGGCCTCTGCCACCGGCGGGTGGTCGGTGACGTACCAGGCGGCAACCCAGCCCTCCGGCCCCTCCGGCTCCAGTTGGACGCTGAGCCACTGGTAGGTGCCCAGTTTCTGCCGGGCCAGCGCGGGGTCTTCTATGACCCGGAGGCGCGCGCCGGGGTAGAGCCGTCCGATGAGGGTATCCGGGCGCACGACGGGCTGGCTGCGGAAGTTGACTTCCTGAGTGGTCCAGACGTAGGTCAGGTGGCCCGGCGGGGCGGGGGGCGGAGCGGGGAGGGTCGGGGGCGCGCCCGGATCGGTGAGGGCGAAGGTGGCAGAGCCGTCGGCCCGCCGTTCGGGAAGCCAGCCCAGCGCGCCGTCGGCGGTGCGGACCCGAAGCCAGCGGCGGCCGTCACTCCCCCGGCGCCAGGCCACCCCCTCGGCGGTGCTCCGGTAGATGAGGGCGCGCGTCCGCTGGGCGGCAAAGTCCGGCAGGGCATACAGAACCGCCCCCTCCAGCGGAGCCACCCAGATAGCGGCAGGGACGGGCATCTCCACCGGCGCCTCCGCCGGGGCAAAGTCCCGAATCAGCGGGACCAGCCCGTCCGGGATGGCGCGGGCGGTGAAGAAGCTGACGAAGGTCGGCCCGTAGGCGGCCAGCCGGTCCAGCCAGACCCGGAACTCCTCTGGCGACATCGGCGCGCTGCCGTACTCGTCGTGATAGGGGCCCAGGATGGGGTAGAGGGGCGGGCGGAAGCCCCATTTGAGACACCATTCCTCGTAATGGCCGTAGGTCCATTCATCTATCACCCGCCGGACCTGGACGTCCCAGGGGGTGGGGTCGCCCGGGGCGAAGAAGGAGCCGTAGGCCATCGGCATCAGGCCACCCTTGCAGATTTCCAGCATCTCGGTGTAGGGGAGGTCGGTGTGGGCGGAGATGTTGGGAAAAGAGCAGAGGTAGAGGGCTTCGGGGTTGACAGGGCTCCCCTTTAAGGCGCGAACCAGTCTCCGGGCCGCCTCAAACTTCCGGCTGCAGGGGGTCTCCATGTCAAAGACGAAGCCCTGGTAGCCGTCCATGAAGGCCTGCAGGACGACCTGAGCCTCCCGCTCGGGGTCATCCAGGGTGAGCCAGGTCCAGGCGAAGGGGACCCGTCCGGCTTCGGTGATGCGGCGGGCGGCAGGAGCGGAATCTTCGTAGTACGTCCCCGCCTGTCCGACTTTGTAGAGGATATGGGTCCCCCCTGTCTGCTGGGCCAACTGGATGGCCCGGCCCAGTTCGTCGCCGGCCCGACGCCAGGCCCAGATGCCCTTGCCGCGCAACAGCGATGAAGTCATAGCGCCTCCTTGGGGGATGCCGTAGCGCAAGATGAATCTTGCGCTACTGAGTTCCTGGCAGGTTGTGCTGGGCGTAGTCCCCCTCAAATTCGGTGGGGATGGTGCGCAGAATCTCCACCCAGCGGATGATGCGGTTGGCGCCCTGCAGAAGTTGCAGGAAGGGGCCCTGGGTCTTCAGTTTCCGTGAGGCAATGGCCTGAGTAGCGCCCAGTTTCCCCCGCAGGATGTCCACCCAGACGCCGTAGGGGGCGGTGAGGGTGAATTCGGTGGGCCGTTTCCCCACCCAGACCTCATCCATTTTCCCGTCCACATTGGTGAAGCCGATGACGGTGGTCTCGGGGACGCCCTTGGCGGGTTCCGCCTCCAGGACCAGGGTGTAGGAAGCGTTGTGGCCCTTCGCCAGTTCCAGGTACTGGGGGTCGGCGTTGGAGCGCCGTCGGACCTCTTCCAGGTATTCCAGGGATGCAAGTTTCATGGTGTACCTCCCAGGTTATGCGTCAGAGCAATGCAAATCAAGGCGACTGAGGGCGTCGGGACATCGCGGCTACCTTCGCCCGCACTTCCGAAAGGACGTCACGGAGAGCATCCTCCGGCATCTCCGCAATGGGACTTTCCTCCACAATATCATCCTGGCCATTGTGAAAATGCACTAAAGTAAAATCAACACCTTATGCGGTCCAGGGAAGTCGCTTTTGCCCCCACCCCCCTTCATCCCCCCTCCCCCATCGCTTCGCTTGGGGGAGGGGCCGGGGGTGGGGCGGGGTTTGCGGAGGCCAAAGGCCTCCGCAAAACCCCTTCTTTGCTCCCCCTCCCCTCTCCCGCCGCCGGAGGCGAGCGGGAGAGGGGAGGGGGCAGGGGGTAGGGTGAGGGCGAGTTGCGACCACCAGAAACCTATAGGTGGGGGCTT
>DAOTWL010000111.1:0-2912 GCA_034435875.1 Anaerolineae bacterium | reverse complement strand
CCCTCAAAACCCCCTCTCCCCCCTTCTCCCCCGCTTCTGAGGGAGAAAGGGGCAAGGGGGATAAGGGGGGCAACCCCCGCTTCTGGGGGAGAAGGGGAGGAAAGGGGGGATGAGGGGGCAAAGTCCAACTCAGGCGATTGCCCAAATAATTTGTTAAACTGCAATAGCGGCGGGCGAAGCGGGCATCCCAGCCATTGGGGTAGGTAGTTACTCTGAGCGGTATAACTAACTGGGCCTCCCCTCCAGGCCCTGGATGCCCTCTGAGATGTGGGTAAGGTCAAGAAGGCTGACCGACCACGCTCCGATACACTTTCAGCGTCAGCACCGCCGTGTGCCTCCAGGAAAATCGTGCCGCTTGTTGGAGCCCCCTTTCCTTCATCTCCACCCGCCGCGCCGGGCTTGTCAGCAGTTCCGTTATGGCCGCCGCCAGGGCCCGGACGTCGGTGGGGTCCACCCGCAGCGCGGCATCGCCGGCCACCTCGGGCAGGCTGGAGGTGTTGCTGCAGACCACCGGCGCGCCGCAGGCCATCGCCTCCAGCACCGGCAGGCCGAAGCCCTCGTAGAGGGAGGGGAAGACGAAGAGGGTAGCCGCGCTGTAGAGGGCGGGGAGGTCAGCCTCGGGCACGGGTCCCAGCCAGCGGATGTTCTCCAACCCCAGTTGCTCTGCCCGACGGCGGGGTTCGGGGTAGCGGGGGTCCCAGGGGCCAGCGATGAGGAGCGGGTTGCGTATTCCGTGTTCCGCAACCTGTGCCCAGGCTTCCACCAGCCGGGTCAGGTTTTTGTGGGGTTTGTTGGAGCCGACGTAGAGGACGAAGCACTCCGGCAGACTGTATCGGCGACGGAGGGCTTCCATCTCGGCGGGGGGGCGGGAGCAGAACGCCGGGTCGGCGGCCGCGGGGATGACGGAGACCCGGTCGGGGGGAACATGGAAATAGCGCAGAACGTCCCGCCGTGTGGCTTCGGAGACGGCAATGACATGGCGGGCAGCGCGCAGGGCCAGCGCTGTGGCCCAACGGAAAAAGAGGCGGGCCTGAAGAGTGGCTTGTCGGGGAAATAGCAGCGGGATCAGGTCGTAGACAGTGAGGACGGTCAACATACCTGGCCGATAGGGCATCAGGTAGTACGGGCTGTGGTAGAGGTCGGCCTCCAGGCGAGCCAGGAGGCGCGGGACGGCCCACTGCTGGCGGAGGGAGAAGGGGGAGAGGGGTGCGTCCAGTACCCGCACCCGCTCCCCGGCCAGGGCGGAGAGGTCCCAGGGAGAGGGTTGGGCGGGGTCGCGCAGGAGGGTCAGGTGTTCATCGGGGGCCAGGAGCGGTGTCATCGCCCGGGCCAGGTTAACCACATACCGGCCGATGCCGGGGAAATGGGCGGTGGCGGTGCGGGCGTCCAGGACGTAGTGGCGGCTCATGGGGTTTTCCGGATCAGCCGGTAGACCGGGCCGAAGGGTTGAATCTCAAAGTGCTGGCGGATGCCTTCCAGGTCGTAGTACCGGTAGATGTCGGCCAGGAACAGGTTGGGATTGGAGCGATATCCCTGAATCACTGCCGGTTGAGCGCGGTCCAACAAGACCAACGTCACATCTGGTCGGGCACCTTCGATGACCTGAAGGTAGTTAACGATGGCCCAGATACTATAGTCCGCAAAGAGCACGCTATTGGGCGGGAGGGTACGCAGGATCTCTTCGCCGAACTCGCGCGCGCCGGTTTCGCGATGCTTCCAGGGGGAGAGCACGTAGGTCAGGTTATCCCGGCCGGGCAGCGGGCGAAAGTCGGGCAGGTTGGAGATGAAATTGCGCGCAATGCACGGCGCGATTGTGTATATCACTAGCGGTAGCAGCAGGCTGAGTGTGATCACGGCGAGTTGATGCAAGGCCCGTCGACGGAAGCGCTCCCACACTCCCTGTAGCCCGACGGCGATGGCCAGTGCGAACGGCACGTAAGCCTGCAAGTAATAATGCAGGTTCCAGACATACACGCCGCCTGCCAGCGGGTCCAGCGCCCCCAGGAGGAAGGCCCATGTACCGAGGATTGCTAACAATACCAGCAGGCCGACCGCCCGGTCACGCCGCCACAGCGCATAGAAACCGAACAGCCCGGCGAAGGCTGTGAGCGGGAACTGGTACACTCCTAGCAGGATGCCCCAGCCGATGCCCTTGAGCAGGGCGGAGGGATGAACGAGCGCATACCCTAGTCCTTTCAGGAATCCCACGTAGGCTCCCCCCACGCCTGCGGCAGTTCCTGCCCGAACGGACAAGTATACAAGCGGCGCGAGCCCCAGTCCGAAGGACAAGCAGGCGAGCAGCACTGGAGGTAGAACCGGGTTCGAGTTGCGGCGTTTCCATAGGACGAGACCGACGAAGGCGACGAACCCCGGTACCGCTGTAGCCATGACGAGGTGGTTAAGGAAACTGATGCCGTAGAGCAAGGCAGCCAGGTAGAGATAGGCATCTCGCGTAGTTTCTCTCCAACGCAAGAGGAGATAGATGCATACGGCCAGGAACAGCGCGTTGAGCGAGTACACCTTGGGCATCACCGCATAGGTCCAAAAGGTGTGAGATACCGCCAGCACGCCGGTTGCCAGCAGGGAGACCGGTCTTAAGCGGGTGACCTGCCGGCAAGCGAGGAAGATCAGGCTTAATGCGGCGGCGCCGAAGACGGCGGAAGCGAAATTGGCCCGCCATGCCGGGTCTCGCAGGGGGAGGCGCGTGAAGAGATGGGCGAGGATGACCCATAACGAATGGGCGAAAACGCCGCCCTCAACATTCGGTTTGCCGAGAATGGCGAGCGTCTGGTAAGTTGCAAAGTCTCCGCCGCCCCAGAGCAGCCCCGGCGACAGTGTCGCAGTATACAGAGCCAATGATGCGATAAAGACAGCCAGGGGCAGGAACCAGGGTCGCCGAAACAGAGTGAGTG